>DASSBF010000082.1:0-6642 GCA_035699005.1 Dongiaceae bacterium | reverse complement strand
TGCTGGAGCACATGGCCTTCAAGGGCACGAAGCGGCGCAGCGCGCGCGACATCGTGGTGGAGATCGAGGATGTCGGCGGCTTCCTCAACGCCTATACCGGGCGCGAGCAGACCGCCTACTACGCCAAGGTGCTGGCGGAGGACACCCCGCTGGTCGTGGATATTCTCGCCGACATCCTGCAGAACTCGATCTTCGATGCCGGCGAGCTGGCGCGCGAGCGCGCGGTCGTGCTGCAGGAGATCGGCCAGGCGGAGGACACGCCCGACGACATCATCTTCGACCATTTCCAGGAGATCGCGTTCCCGGGCCAGGCGATGGGGCGGCCGGTGCTGGGCCGGGCGGAGATCGTGCGCGACCTGCCGCGCGACGTGGTGGCCGGCTACATGGCGAGCCGCTATCGCGCCGGGCAGATGGTGCTGGCGGCCTCGGGCCGGGTCGATCACGACGCGCTGGTCGAGATGGCGGGGAGGCTGTTTGCCGGGCTGCCGGCGGGTGCGGTGCCCGCCTCGGAGACCGCGCGCTATGAGGGCGGCGACGGCCGCTTCGCGCGCGAACTGGAGCAGGTGCATCTCGCCCTCGGGTTCGAAGGCGTCACCTACACCGACCCCGACTACTGGGTCGCCGCGGTGCTGTCGCAGCTCCTGGGCGGGGGGATGTCCTCGCGCCTGTTCCAGGAGATCCGCGAAAAGCGCGGCCTGGTCTACTCGATCCATTCCTTCGCCAGCTCCTATGCCGACGGCGGCATGTTCGGGATCTACGCCGGCACCGGCGAGAAGGAAGTGGCGGAACTCATGCCGGTGGTGTGCGACGAGCTTGCCAAGCTGCCTGGCGATCTCGGCGAAGCGGAAGTGAAGCGTGCCGCGGCCCAATTGCGCGCCGCCACGCTGATGTCGCGCGAGAAGCCGAGCGCGCGCTGCGAGCAGCTCGCCAGCCAGCTCCTGATCTATGACCGTCCGATCCCGCCGGCCGAGGCGGTGGCGCGCATCGATGCCGTCACGGTGGACGACCTCGCAAGGCTGGCGCGGCGCCTCGTGCAGTCCACGCCGACGCTGACGGCCCTCGGGCCGATCGGCCAGGTGATGGAGTACGAGGCGCTCCGGCGCCGCCTGTCCTGAACCCGATGTTCGACCTTGGGCCAAGCTATGTGCCGCTGCCGCCGGAGCTGGCCGATGCGAAGGTGCGCCTGCGCCCGCCGCGCTTCTCCGACTATCGCGCCTGGCAGACGCTGCGCGAGCACAGCCGCGCGTTCCTCGAGCCGTGGGAGCCGGCGTGGGAAAGCGACATGCTGACCAGGGCCGCGTACCGCAAGCGCGTGCGGCTCACGGTGCGCGACTGGCGCGACGACCGCGGCTACGGCTTCCATGTGTTCCGCAGCGCGGACCAGGCGCTGGTCGGCGGCGTCAACCTGACCGGCGTGCGCCGGCGCGCCGCGCAATATGCCAGCCTCGGCTACTGGATGGGGGAGGCCTACGCCAGCAAGGGCCTGATGTCCGCCGCGCTGCGTCTGCTGCTGCCGGCCGCGTTCCAGGAATTCGGGCTGCATCGGATCGAAGCCGCCTGTATCCCGGAGAACGCGCCGAGCCTCTTCTTGCTGGCCAAGTTCGGTTTCCGCACGGTCGGCCTCGCGCGCCAGTACCTCCGCATCAACGGCGCCTGGCGCGACCACGTGCTGCATGAATTGCAGGTCGACGACCTGATGGCCTCGCGCGGCATGGTGGGCGACGCCGTGCCGAAGCCAAGGCTGGTCGATCGCAGGGCTTAGGCTCGACGGGCTCGCGGGTCCGTGGCGTGATCAGCAGCGATTTCGAGAAGACGGCTGTTCTCTTGTTGCACTGGATTTCAGCTGCGATCGCGAATCAATGGATAGAATGGCCGCAGGCATCCGGATTTCCCTCTTTGTCCTCATTTCGCTCTGCCTGGACAGTGCCTCGGTCGCGGCGGCCGAGAGTCCGCGGCAGCAGGTCGCCGCGCGCGCGTGCGGCGCGATGCTTGCACGGGTGAATGCGATTCCCGGCGCCGGGCCGGCCTTCCTGCAGAGCTACGACAATGCGAGTGGCGCCCAGAACGCGAGCCGGCCGACCCTGACCGGCGCCTACACCTACGACAACGCTCTCGCGGCCATTGCGCTGGTGGCTTGTGGCCATCGCGAGGCAGCCCTGCGCATCGGGGACGCATTGCTGGCTGCAAGCGAGGGCGATCGCAGCGGTGCCGCGGGCCGCATCCGCAACGCCTATCGTCCAGGCGCCATCACCGAAAGGCCGGTGCCGCCGATGGGCTGGTGGAGCGAGCAGGACCGGCGGTGGGTGGAAGATCCCTATCAGGTGGGGTCGGCCACCGGCAACGTGGCCTGGGCCGCGCTCGCGCTGCTCACCGTCGGCGGCGACGATGAGCGCTATCGCGCGGCCGCTGCCCGGCTGATGCGCTGGGTCGCGGCAACGACCCTCGATCCGCACTCGCCTGCAGGCTTCACCGGCGGCCTCTATGGATACGACGACACGGCAGAGCGGCTCACCTGGAAATCGACCGAGCACAATACCGATCTGGCGGCGGTGTTCGATTGGCTTGCGCGGCTGGAGCCGAGCAATGAATGGCAGGCGCATGCGCGGACGGCCCGCGCCTTCGTCGCCGCGCAATGGGACCAGGCAAGCGGCCATTTCTGGGTCGGCACTACGTACGACGGCGTGACGCCGAACCGGCTTAATGCCGGACTGGATGCGCAGCTCTGGCCGCTGTTGCTGCCGGACGCGCCCGACACGTGGCGCGCATCGATCGACTACGTCGAACGGCACTACGCCGCGTCCGGCGGTTTCGATTTCAACGATGACCGCGACGGCATCTGGTGGGAAGGGACGGCACAGGCTGCGCTTGTCTATCGTGCCTTGGGACACTCACATGATGCCGTCCGCCTGCTGTCGGCGATCAACGGCCAGTTCAGTCCTGGCGGCTTCGTCTGGGCGTCCAATCGGGTGCGATTGACCACGGGCCTGGCTTTGTCGCCGGCCAGCACGATCGATGATTTCTACTACTACCGCCTGCCGCACCTGGGAGCGACGGCGTGGGCCGCGCTGGCCGCGACCGGGTGGAACCCGTTCACAGGCGAGACGGTAGCGGGCCGTCGTTGATTGCGGGGGCCGGAGGCGTGCGTCGAAAGGCCGCGCTACGCGTTGCCGGCTTGGCCAGAGAGCAGGCGGAAGTCGATTCCGATCTTTCCGATGCTGCGCTCCCACTTGTCGGTCAGCTTGTCGTCGAAGATCAGCTCGTCGTCGGCGGGCACGCACAGCCAGGCATTGGCCTGGATCTCCGAATCGAGCTGGCCGGGACCCCAGCCGGCATAGCCCAGCGCCAGCAGGCTGCGTCTCGGCCCCTGGCCCGAGGCGATGTCGCGCAGGATGTCGAGCGTCGCGGTGAGGCCAACGGCGTCACCGACCCGCAGCGTCGCGTCGTCGTGGTACTCGGAGCTGTGCAGCACGAAACCGCGCCCGGTCTCGACCGGACCGCCATTGCGGATGCGGATGTGCTCGCTGGCGGGGCTGGTCGGAATGCCGAGCTGCTGGAGCAGATCGGGGAAGGAGAGCGAGCCGACCAGGCGGTTGATCACGAGTCCCATGGCCCCGTCGGTCGTATGCGCGCACATGTAGATTACGGTCCGGGTGAAGCGGGGGTCGCGCATGCTGGGCATTGCCACCAGCAGCTGTCCCGTGATGAAACCCTGATGTATCAGACTCTTGCCCATGGCTCTCACGTAGGTGCGTTTGATCCGCCAGCAAGGTCGCCACCAGCACGATTTTGTGACTGATGCCGGTCTCGGCTCAACGTATTATCCTCATGTTTGGTTGGCAAATGATGAATCGCCGGATTTCAACAGGCTACGTGCTCCGGCTGGCGGCATTCTGCGTGCTCGCAGCCGTCGGTTCGATGGCGTGCGCCCATGCGGATAATGGGCCCGCCAGCCAATTGTTCCGCACCGCCCAGTCCAGCGCCGAGATCGTGTCCGCGGTCGACGGCACCGGCGATCTCGCGGCGATTCCGCTGGCCCTGCACATCGTCCTGCAGCCGGGCTGGAAGACCTACTGGCGTTCGCCGGGAGACGCCGGCTACCCGCCGCAGATCGACGTGTCGGGATCGAGCAACGTCGAGCGCGCGGAGCTGATGTGGCCGGTGCCGCATCGCTTCCAGCTGTTTGGCTTGCAGACCTTCGGCTACGGCAGCGAGGTCGCGTTTCCGCTGATGGTGATTCCGACCCGGACGGCGGCGCCCATCTCGCTGAAGGCCAAGCTCCGCTATCTGGTCTGCGCCGACATCTGCGTGCCGCAGGAGGCAAGTCTCGCCCTCGACCTGCCAAGCGGTGCGGCGACGCCCAGCGGCTTCGCGCCGCTGGTCAACCGCTTCGCCTCGCTGGTGCCGAAGGGCGGCGATCGGCTCGGCTGGTCGGTCGACCAGGTCGCAGTCGACGGGAAGAATCGGCTCGTGGTCGATGTCACCAGCGCGAGCGATGCATTCTCTGCGCCGGACGTGATCGTCGAAGGCGCGCCGGATTTCTATTTCGGGCCGCCGAAGGTCGAGCTCTCGGGGGATCGCCATGCCGCGCGCCTGCTCGTGCCGACGGAACGTCTGAACAGCGGTCCCGCACTGTCCGCCAGCGAACTGACCCTGACCGTCTTCGACGGCGAGCGGGGCATGGAGATGGCGGCGCGCCCGGCCGCGATGCTGGCCGGCGCTTCGATCGCTTCGTGGTCCGACATCCTGCCGATCCTGGCCATCGCGCTGCTCGGCGGCCTCATCCTCAACGTGATGCCCTGTGTGCTGCCGGTCCTGCTGCTGAAGCTGACCGGCGTGCTCGACCTCTCGGGCCGCGAGCGCGCTCATCTGCGCGCCACGTTCCTGTCGACGGCTGCCGGGATCGCGGCATCTTTCCTCGTGCTGGCAGGGGGGCTGATCGCCCTGAAATCGGCGGGCGCCACGGTCGGCTGGGGCATCCAGTTCCAGCAGCCCGCGTTCCTGGCGCTGATGGCGATCGTGTGCCTGCTGTTCGCGGCCAACATCTGGGGCCTGTTCCAGATCCCGATGCCGGCCTTCGTCGGCCGCGCCGCGCTGGCGGGCGACGTACGGCTCGGCAGCGACCACGCCCGGTCGTTCTTCACCGGCGTGCTCGCGAGTGCGCTCGCGACGCCGTGTTCCGCGCCGTTCGTCGGAACCGCCGTCGGGTTCGCGCTGGCGCGGGGACCCGCGGAAATCCTCGCCATCTTCCTCGCCCTCGGCGTCGGGCTCGCGCTGCCCTACCTCGCCGTTGCAGCCGCCCCTGGTCTCGTCGCGCTCCTGCCGCGCCCCGGCGCCTGGATGCGCTGGCTCAAGGGCGCGCTGGCATTGACCCTGGTCGCGACCGCGATCTGGCTCATGTCCATCATCGGCGTGCAGACCGGACTGCTCGGTGCGAATGCGGCGGCGGGCACCGATGCCGAGTGGGTGCCGTTCGACGAGGCGGCGATCGCCGGCGATGTGGCGGATGGCAAAGTCGTCTTCGTCGATGTCACCGCCGGCTGGTGCCTGACCTGCGAGGCCAACAAGAAACTGGTGATCGACCGCGACCCCGTCGCCGCCCGGCTGAAAGAGGACGGCGTCGTCGCGATGAAGGCCGATTGGACCAAACCGGATCCGGCCATCGCTGCGTTCCTCGGCCGGCACGGCCGCTACGGCATTCCCTTCAACATCGTCTACGGTCCCGGCGCCCCGGCGGGCATCGTGCTGCCGGAACTGCTCACCGGACAAGCGGTGACAGGCGCGCTGGACCAGGCGGCAAAACATTGATCAGCGCCGAAATTCCCGCACAAAGAATGCCGTCTTATCGCGCTTGAGAGCTTCCACGCGCGGGCCTATCCTCACCGCCACATTCACCGCGAGAGCTGAAAGGACAACGACATGAGCATCAAGGTCGGCGACAAGATCCCCTCGGTTTCCTTGAAATACATGGACAAGGACGGCATGCAGACGGTGAAGAGCGACGAGCTGTTCAAGGGCAAGAAGGTCGTGCTGTTCGCGCTGCCCGGCGCCTTCACGCCGACCTGCTCGGCCAAGCACCTGCCGGGCTTCGTGCAGCATGCCGACGCCATCAGGAAAAAGGGCGTCGATGCGATCGCGTGCCTCTCCGTCAACGATGCGTTCGTGATGGATGCCTGGGGCAAGGCGCAGAATGTCGGCGAGAAGGTCATGATGCTGGCGGACGGCAACGCCGATTTCTCCAAGGCGGTCGGCCTCACCATGGACGGCACCAACTACGGCATGGGCACCCGCGCCAGCCGCTACGCGATGGTGATCGACAACGGCGTCGTCAAGGCGCTGAACGTCGAAGCGCCCGGCGCGTTCGAAGTCTCCAGCGCCGAGGCGGTGATGAAGGCGCTGTAGCTTTTCAGCGATTGCAAATTGGATCGGCGGCCGCAAGGCCGCCGATCGCGTTTCTACAGGAAGCTCGCATCTCTCATCTGCCGGATCGCGAGCCTAGCCAGCTCGTCAGCGCGGTCGTTCTCCTTGTGGCCGGAATGGCCCTTCACCCAGTGCCAATGCACGTCGTGGGTTCCGATCGCGCGTTCGAGCCGCTGCCACAGATCGACGTTCTTCACCGGCTTCTTGTCGGCGGTCTTCCAGCCG
>DASSBF010000081.1:0-10973 GCA_035699005.1 Dongiaceae bacterium | reverse complement strand
CCGCGCCCGCAATTGCCGGTCATTCCGCTCGGGGTAGATTGCGCGCGCTTCGGGGCGATTGCGTCCGTGCGCGGCGAGCAGCGCGCGGCCCTCGGAATCGCGGAACACGACGTGGCCGTCCTGTTCCTCGGCCGGCTCAGCTTCCACGCCAAGGCCCATCCGTACCCGATGTATCTGGCGCTGGAGCGGGCGGCGCAGCGCACGGGCAAGCGGGTGCATCTGATCCAGGCCGGCTGGTTCGCCAACGATTTCATCGAGAACGCGTTCCGCGACGGTGCGCGCGCCTTCTGCCCGGGCGTGACCGCGCATTTCCTGGATGCCCGCAAGCCGGACGTGCGGTTCGCCATCTGGCAGGCCGCCGACATCTTCACCTCGCTGTCCGACAACATCCAGGAGACCTTCGGACTGACGCCGATCGAAGCGATGGCGGCAGGCTTGCCCGGCGTGGTCAGCGACTGGGACGGCTACCGCGACACGGTGCGGCATGGCGAGCATGGCTTTCGCGTGCCGACCGTGGCGCCGCCGGCCGGGCAGGGCGCCGATTTGGCGGAGGCGCACGCGATCGGGATCGACACCTATGACCGCTATTGCGCCTATGCCAGCCAGTTCGTTGCGGTCGATGCCGAAGCGGCGGCGGAGGCCTATGCGACGCTGATCGGAAATCCCGACTTGCGAGCTCGGATGGGCGCGGCAGCGCGAAAGGAGGCGCAAGCTCGATTCGATTGGCGTCACGTCATCGCGTCCTACCAGGAGCTGTGGACGGAGCTGGCGGCGCGGCGGGTGTCGGCGGCGGAATCCGCACCCGCGCGCGGACCGGTCCATTGGCCCGCCCGCGCCGACCCCTACACCCTGTTCGCGGCCTATCCAACCGAGACGCTCTCGATGCAGCACCGGCTGGAGGCCGGGGAATTTGCCGGCGACCTTGCGCAGATCGTGGAGCATCCCTTGTTCAGCTTCGGCAGGCACCGGCTGCGGCTCGATTTGTGCGGGCTGGTGCTGCGCAAGCTGGCGGAAGGCAGCGCGACGACGCTGGCGGAGGTCGGCGCAGATCTCAATGATTCTGATCGCGCGCTCCTGCCGCGCAATGCGGCGTTCCTGGCCAAGCTCGGCATGGTGCGGGTCAGGCCGCGCGAGAGCGGCTCATGAGCCTGCGCGCTGCTGCGACCAGGCGGAGACATGGCGCACGATCGCCTGGGTGATCTGCGCGAGCTCGGCGCTCGAGATCACGAACGGCGGCGCGACATAGACGATGTCGCCGAACGGCCGGATCCAGACCCCATCCTCCAGGAAGCGCGGCCGGAACCACGGCCCTTCGCCGGCCTTGGCCAGTTGCACCACGCCGAGCGCGCCGCGCACCCGCACGTCCACCACGCCGTTGAGATGCCGGCACGGTTCCAGTTCCGCGCGCAGCTGCGCTTCGATCGCGCGCACCTGGGCAAGGCGCGGCTCGCGCTCGAACAAGTCGAGCGAGGCATTGGCCGCCGCACAGGCCAGCGCGTTGCCCATATAGGTCGGGCCGTGCATCAGCGCCTTGCCGGGATCGTCCGCCAGGAACGCCTCGAACACGTGGGCGCGCGCGATGGTGGCGGCCAGCGGCAGCGTGCCGCCGGTCAGCGCCTTGGACAGCGTGATGATATCCGGCACGATCTCCGCCTCGGCGCACGCGAACATCGGCCCGATGCGGCCGAAGCCGGTCATGATCTCGTCCAGGATCAGCAGGCAACCCGCCTCGTCGCAGGCCCGGCTCAGGAAACGCAGCACCTCCGGCTCGTGCATCTTCATGCCGCCCGCGCCCTGCACCAGCGGCTCGATGATCACCGCCGCCACTTCGTCCCGGTGCGCGCGCAGCAGACCCGTGAACGCGGCCTGCTGCTCCTTCGTGCGCGGCACCTCGGCGATGATCTGCTGCGGCAGGTAGCCCTTGAACAGGCCGTGCATCCCCTCCTCGGGGTCGCACACCGACATGGCGGCGAGGGTATCGCCGTGATAGCCGAAGCGGAACGAGACGAAGCGGTGCCGGCCCTTCTGCCCGCGGTTGATCCAGTACTGCACCGCCATCTTCATGGCGATCTCGACCGACACCGAACCCGATTCGGAAAAGAACACGTGGTCGAGATCGCCCGGCAGCAGGCCGGCGAGCCGCCTGGCGAGGCGCAGGGTTGGCTCGGTCGCCAGCCCGCCCAGCATGACGTGCGGCACAGTCCGCAACTGTGCGGCGACCGCCTCGCGGATGTGCGGATGATTGTAGCCGTGGCAGACCGTCCACCAGGAGGAAATGCCGTCGACCAGCTCGCGCCCGTCCGCCAGCTGGAGCCGCGCACCCTCCGCGCCGACCACCGGCAGCGGCGTCGGCGCGGTCTTCATCTGGGCATAGGGCAGCCAGAGATGCGGAAAGCCGCTGGTGAGCCAGTCGGGTGATTGCGTGGCGCTTCGCGCGCCGGCCTCAGCCATGCGCGCGCGCTGGGGTGGATTCGAGCGGCATCGGCAAGAGGCCGAGGCGGTCGAACAGGTCGCGGTCATGGTCGCGGCCCGGATTGGGCGTCGTCAGCAGCTTCGGCCCGCAGAAGATCGAATTGGCGCCGGCGAGGAAGCACAAGGCCTGCAATTCGTCGCTCATCTCCTCGCGCCCGGCGGAGAGGCGCACCATGCTCTTCGGCATCATGATGCGGGCAGCCGCTATGGTGCGCACGAACTCCAGCGGGTCGAGCTTGTTCGTGCCGTCAAGCGGCGTGCCGTGCACCTGCACCAGCATGTTGATCGGCACCGATTCCGGATGCTCCGGCAAATTGGCGAGCGTCGCCAGCATGCCGGCGCGGTCGCGCGCGCTCTCGCCCATGCCGACGATCCCGCCGCAGCACACCTTCATCCCGCTGTCGCGTACATGCGCCAGGGTGTCGAGCCGCTCCTGGTAGGTGCGGGTGGTGATGATCTCGCCGTAATACTCTGCCGACGTATCGATGTTGTGGTTGTAGTAGTCGAGCCCGGCGTCCTTGAGGCGCCGCGCCTGCGCGCCCGTGAGCATGCCGAGGGTCATGCAGGTCTCGAGCCCGAGCGCCTTCACCCCCTCGACCATCTCGCACACCGCATCGAGGTCGCGGTCCTTCGGCTCGCGCCAGGCAGCGCCCATGCAATAGCGCGACGCGCCGGCCTCCTTGGCGCGCCTTGCTTCCGCCATCACCGCCTCGACCGCCATCAGCTTCTGGGCTTCGACACCGGTGTCGTAGCGCGCCGCCTGCGGGCAATAGGCGCAATCCTCCGGGCAGCCGCCGGTCTTGATCGAGAGCAGGGTCGATAATTGCACCTGGTTGGCGGGGAAATGCGCGCGATGAATCGTCTGTGCGCGGAACAGGAGGTCGTTGAAGGGCAGGGCGAACAGCGCCTCCGCTTCGGCCGCCGACCAATCGTGGCGGATCTCCGCCGGAGGTGCGGATGCGTCGGCCATCTGATGCTCCCTGCCTGTTCGCTGGCCGGACGCTATCGGCGGGGCAAAACCCTGTCAAGCAAGCTTGACAGCGCCGCGAAGCCCTGGGATTTCAAGCCATGCGCGCCTTCTTCGTGACCGCGACCGGCACCGACATCGGCAAGACCTATGTGGGCTGCGGCCTCATCCGCGCCTGGCGTGCGCAAGGGCTGAAGGTTGGCGCCTTCAAGCCGGTGCTGAGCGGCTTCGATCCGGCGCAGGCGGCGGAGAGCGATGCGGGACAGCTGCTGGCTGCCCTGGGCCAACCGGTCTCACCCCAGGCGCTGGATGCGATCTCGCCCTGGCGCTACGCCGCCGCGCTGTCGCCAGATGCGGCCGCGGCCAGGGAAGGCAAGCGCGTGGAGTACGAATCCGTACTCGCCGCCAGCCGCCGCTTCCTGCAGGGCCCGCACGACGTTGCGCTGATCGAAGGCGCGGGCGGCGTGATGGCGCCGCTGAGCGATGATCGCACCATGCTGGATTGGATGGCGGATCTGAATCTGCCGACGATCGCGGTGGTCGGTTCCTACCTCGGCACGCTCAGCCACACCCTGACGGCGCTGGAGGTGCTCGGCGCCAGGCGGGTGCCGGTCGCCCTCGTGATCATGAACGAGACGGAGGGCAGCACGGTCCCGCTGGCCGACAACGCCGCCGCGCTCGCCCGGCGCTATACTGCGGCGCCGGTACGCACGCTGCCGCGGAACGCCTCGGCTCAGGCGATGGCCGCGATCGCCGGATTCCTGTCGGCCGGCTGAGCGACGGACAGCAGCGTGTCGTTCAGCCGCCGCAGCATGCCGTCCATCGGACGCTCCTTCTGCGTCACGACCGGGCAGGCGGCGCGAATGCGCGCATGCATGTCCTTCACCGGCATCTCGTATTCGCTGAGCGGGCCCGGCTGGTAGTTGTAGCTGGAGAGGCCGGCCTGGACCCGCTGGCACAGCGCCTTGTCCTCATGTCCGATCTGCGCGTTGATGCGGTTGGCGAGATAGCGCATCGCCTTCGCCTCCCGCCGCTCGTCCGGGCGCACGAACAGCGGCGTGCGGATCACGCACTTGGTGGGGCCTTTGGGCAGGATCTGGAAAATGTCCATGCTGTCCGGGAACACGTCGAACCCGATATTGACCGGCATGAAGCCGAACACCCAGGTCGCGCGCGCATCTTCCGGCATGAAGTCGAAGGTGCGCGGCGCCAGCCGCTGGTAGGCGCGCTCCGACCAGACCGGCGATTCGCGCTCGCGGATCACGCTCTTGGAGAACGAGACGCCGTGCCGGTTCATGGTGCAGGAGAGCTGGTTGTCCATCAGCCGGTTGAGGCCCGGATGGCCGAACGGCACATGATAGTTGTCGAGATAGTTGTCGAGCGCGACCTTCCAGTTGCAGGCCCATTCCTCGCTGATCTGGAAGCCGCCGAGCTGCTCGGAGGTGGCCGGCACCATCTCCTCGATGCGGTAGGGCGCCAGCTCCCTGGCAAGCTCGCCCCACTGCTCGGCGATCGAAGGCCCCCACCTTGAACCATCTAGGCCCGCGATGCGCACGAAGACGAGGCCGCAGAACACCTCCAGCTCCAGCTCCTTGAGGCCGAGCTGCGACTTGTCGAGGCCGGGGAAGGTCTTCTCCGACGGCACCGCCGCCAGCCGCCCGTCGAGCTGGTACGACCAGGCGTGATAGGGGCAGGTGATGCGGTGCTTGCAGGTGCCATCGCCGTCCAGCAGCTTGGCGCCGCGATGCCGGCAGGCGTTCTGGAACGCGCGCAGCGCGCCATCCCTGCCGCGCATGACGATGATGGAATCCCGCCAGAGGTCGAGCGTCGCGAAGTCGCCCGCCTCGCGCACCTGGTTCTGATGGCAGACGAACTGCCACGAGGACAGGATGACCCGCTCATATTCGAGCTCGAGCAGCTCCGCGTTGAGGTACGTCCAGGCCGGCAGCGGCTCGCTCTCGTAGATCCGCTCCGGGTGGCGAATGTCGACGAAGCTGTTCATGGGCGCTCTCCGATCTCCAGGTCCGCCCCGATCCTGAGAGATCTGAGCATCCGATGCGTCGCGATGTTGCTACTGTATTGTAAACACTATTCAATCAGGCGTTTATTGATTGAACGATCATTTAACACAGGAGGTTGGCCGTGGTCAAGGGCGCGCTCGGGCGGACGCATTTTTCGCGTTTGTTCAGAGGCTTGGAGGAGCATCGGCGTGAGCGGCCGCAGGGCCGTCGCCGCGACCATCGCCTCCCGCACGGTTTTGCCTGGATTCACGAGGCCTGCTTCGCGAGGATGCGGTCCCGGACACAGGAAGGCGGGCACCCCTTGATTCAACGCTACAGCGAGCCGCGCGATTTTGGATCCCCGCCCAGCCTGGCGGAGATGGAATCGATCGCCTATCAGGAGTTCGAGCGCGTCCCCGAGGAGCTGCGCGGCCGCTGCGTCGGCGTCGCGATCCGGGTGGAGGATTTTGCGGCCGACGAGGTCCTGGACGACATGGGGATCGAATCGCCGTTCGACCTGATGGGGCTCTATCAGGGCATCCCGCTGACCCAGCAGAGCACGCTGGATATCCGCCATCAGCCCGACATGATCTTCCTCTATCGCCGGCCGCTGCTCGACTACTGGTGCGAAGGCGACGACGATCTGCGCGCGGTGGTGCGGCATGTCCTGATCCACGAGATCGGGCACCATTTCGGCTTTTCCGACGACGATATGGAACGGATCGAAGCCGCCGCGCGCTGAGCGGGCCCTGGGCGGCCTGGCCTGCTTCCTCTCGCACGCGTGATTGCACGCGCACAATGAACCCCTTGGCCGTACTGCGGCGGCGGCACTACCATTGCCGCCGCTGCCAACCGCTGAGATGGGGCAACACATGAAACCGCACGATTTTTCAGGTCATTCTTCGTCGCCCAGTCTGTCGTCGTCACGCAGGCAGGTCGTGGTCGGCCTTGCCGGGCTTTCGCTCGCCACCCTGCTGGCCGATCCCGCCAAGGTCGCCAGGGCCGCGGCCGCGTTGCAGACGGTCACCACCACGACCCCATCGGGCCGCTCCGTTTCCGCCGCGCTCGCGTTGCCCGAGACCAAGCCCGCGGCGGCGGTCATGCTGGTGCACGAGTGGTGGGGCCTCAACGACCAGATCAAGTCGGTGGCCTCCGAGCTTGCCAAGCAGGGCTATCTCGGGCTCGCGATCGATCTCTACAACGGCAAGGTCGCGACCACGCCGGAGGAGGCCGACCCGCTGATGAAGGCGGTGGTGCCGGCGGAAGCCAGCGAGACCATGTCGACCTGGGTCGACTGGCTGAAGAAGCACCCCGATTGCGACGGCAAGATCGCCTCGATCGGCTGGTGCTTCGGCGGCGGCATGGCGTTGCAGGCGGCGCTCGACCGGCCGCTCGACGCGGCGGTGGTCTATTACGGCTATGTCCAGCGCTCCGCGGACGAACTGAAATCGCTGCGCGGGCCGGTGCTCGGCCAGTTCGCCAACCAGGACCAGTGGATCACGCCCAAGATGGTCGACGGCTTCGAGGTCGCCATGAAGCAGGCCGGCAAGGTGCTGGAGCTGCACCGCTACGATGCCAACCACGCCTTCGCCAACCCGACCGGCGACCACTACGACGCGGAGGATGCGCGCACCGCCTGGGACCGCACGGTCGCGTTCCTGAAATCGACGCTGGGCTAGCAACCGCCGATGCTGGTCGCTCAGATCTCCGACCTGCACATCAAGCCCAAGGGCGAGCTGGCGATGGGCCGGGTGGATACCGCCGGATATCTGGCGCGCGCCGTTGCGCACATCAAGGCGCTGCGGCCGGCGCCCGATCTTGTCCTCGCGACCGGCGATCTGGTCGATGCGGGCAAGCCGGAGGAATATGCCCGCCTGCGCAGCCTGCTGGCGCCGCTGCCGATGCCGGTCTACCTCATCCCGGGAAACCACGATGCGCGCGAACCCCTGCGGGCATCGTTCCGGGACCATCGCTACCTGCCGGCCGAGGGGTTCCTGCAGTACGTGATCGACGCCGGGCCGCTGCGGCTGATCGCGCTGGATACGCTGACGCCGGGCGCGCCGCACGGCGAGCTGTGCGCCATGCGGCTCGGCTGGCTGGAGGCGCGCCTCGCCGAATCCGGCAAGCCGGCCATCCTCTTCATGCATCATCCGCCGTTCGAATGCGGCCTGCACGAGATGGACGGCATGCGCCTCAATGTCGGCGCGGAGCGGCTGGCCGCGATCGTGCGCGATCATCCCAATATCGAGCGCATCCTGTGCGGCCACGTGCACCGGCCGATCCAGGCGCGCTGGGCGGGAACGATCGCCGCCGCCGCGCCTAGCACCGCGCACCAGGCGTCGCTCGACCTCATGCCCGGCGCCACCCTGATGTATGCGATGGAGCCGCCGGCGGTCGTCCTGCACCAGTGGCGGCCGGGCACCGGCATCGTCACGCACCTCAGCTACGTCGGCGACTACGACGGGCCGTACCCGTTCGATTAGGAAGCCGCCACGTCGCGCGTCAGCTCCAGGAACGCCGGCCCGAACTGCTCCAGCTTGCGCGGGCCGATTCCGCTGATCTGCCGCATCTCGTCCAGCGAGCTTGGCTTGGCGCGCGCCATCTCGATCAGGGTCGCGTCGGGGAAGACGACATAGGCCGGCACCCTCTGCATGCGCGCGAGGCCGAGGCGCAGCTCCTTGAGCCTTGCCAGCAGCGCCGCGTCGACGTCCGCATTCGCGGCCTGGCGCGCCGCGCGATCGGCGCGGCGGGATGCGCGATCCTTCTTTCCAGGGTCGCGGAAAAAGAACGTCATCTCGCCCTTCAGGATCGCCCGCCCGCGCTCGGTGATCTGCAATCCGCCGTATTTCGCGATGTTGATGGCGATCTGCCCGCCGGCCACCGCCTGGCGGACCAGCGACTGCCAGTACTGCTTCGGGAAGTCCTTGCCGACGCCGTAGGTCGGCAGCCGGTCGTGGCCGCGCTCGCGCACCTTGTCGGTCTCCGCGCCCAGCAGCACGTCGATGACATGACCGGCGCCGAACGCCTGTCCGGTGCGGTGGATGGCGGAGAGCAGCATCTGTGCCTGCCGCGTGGCGTCGATCAGCGTCGGCGGGTTCAGGCAGTTGTCGCAATTGCCGCACGGCCCGACCGTCTCGTCGAAATAGCCGAGCAGGCCGATGCGCCGGCACTCGGCCGATTCGCAATAGGCGATCAGCGCGTCGAGCCGGCGATGCTCGCGCCGCTTGTAGTCCTCGTCCTTCGCCTCCTCGTCGATGAACATGCGGCGCAGGCGGAGGTCCTCGTAGCCGTAGAGCAGCAAGGTCTCCGCCGGCGCGCCGTCGCGCCCCGCGCGGCCGATCTCCTGGTAGTACGCCTCCATGCTGGCCGGCAGGTTCAGGTGGCACACGTAGCGGATGTCCGGCTTGTCGATCCCCATGCCGAAGGCGATGGTCGCCACCATCACCGCCTCGTTCTCGCTCATGAAGCGGTCCTGGTTGCGCTTGCGCAGCTCGGCCTCCTGACCGGCGTGGTAGGGGATGGCGTTCCAGCCCTGCTCCTGCAGGAAGCCTGCGACTTCGTCGGTGAACTTGCGCGACAGGCAATAGACGATGCCGGATAGCCCTTTCTTGTCGGCCAGGAATGCCAGCAGCTGCTTCGACCAGTGGCTCTTGTGCGCGACGCCGAGCCGCAGGTTCGGCCGGTCGAAGCCGTGCACGATGGTGCGGCTCCTGCCGGCGAACAGCTTCTGCGCGATGTCCGCGCGGGTCGCCTTGTCCGCCGTCGCGGTGAAGGCGGCGATGCGCGCGTCGGGGAACACCTCCTTCAGCCGGGAGAGCTGCTCGTATTCGGGGCGGAAGCTCGGCCCCCACTTGGAAATGCAATGCGCCTCGTCGACCACGAACAGCCGCGGATCGAGCCGGCGCAGCGCCGCCAGCATGTTGTCCATCATCAGTCGCTCCGGCGCGAGATAGAGCAGCTTCGCCCTGCCGGAAGTGACCTTGCGCCATTCCGCAACCTGCTCGTCGCGCTGCATGCCGGAATGGATTACCGCCGCCTCCACGCCATCCGCGCGCAGCCCCGCGACCTGATCGTCCATCAGCGCCTTCAGCGGCGAGACGATGATGGTCGGCTTCTCGAATATGAGTGCCGGGATCTGGTAGCACAGCGACTTCCCCGACCCCGTCGGCATCACCGCCAGCACGCTCTCGCCTGCAAGGATGAGATCGATGATCTCCTCCTGCCCGGGCCGGAAAGCGGTGTAGCCGAAGACGTCGTGGAGAATTTGGGCGGGGGTGGTCATGGGACGACCCTATCCGATTCCACTCCTACCGTCATCACCGGGCCGACGCGGAGCGTCGAGACCCGGTGATCCAAACTTCGAATGATGCAAGTCTGAAAGCAACTTGGATGGCCGGATCTTCGCCCGGCCATGACGTAAAAAGGAGGTGCAGCGAGAAGAACGAGCGCACGTTTGGCCGAGTTTCACTCTTGCCGCAGCGTGAAGGCCATCTCGCGCCCATCGTCGAGCGTGGCCGCCACCTTGACGTTCGCGGGATCCGTCATGTCGTAGGTGAGCGGGCCGGACCTGCCGTTGCTGCAGGTCATGCTGCCGCTGCCGGTGCCGCTCGATGAGTCGAACGTATACGCGCAGCTCGAGTAGCGATGGGCAATGCTGTCCGGATAGGCGACATAATTGCGCTCGATCCCGGAGCAGGTCAGGGAGACGCCCTGTGACGACGCTTCTCCAAAGGGGCGGAAATTGCCACTGCACGCGGCCGGGGAAGGCGATGCCTCAGGTGCGGCAGTGTTCGGCGAAGCACAGCCGCTGAGAAGCACGGCTGTCACTGCGCCGATCAGCGATGCGACGCTCGATATCCGCGTCATGACAACAATCTCCCCCTCTGGAGGCGCGGTGCCGTGTGTGTTGCCCGCGCGGTTGAAAGCTAATGCGCCATCACCCAGCGCCTTGCGGCGTGGCGGCCCTTGGCGCCGGAATCTTCCTCGAACAGCGCCGCGAGCTGTTCCAGCACGGTGCCGCCCAATTGCTCGGCGTCGACGATGGTGACGGCGCGGCGGTAGTAGCGGGTCACGTCGTGGCCGATGCCGATGGCAAGCAACTCGACCGGGGACTTGGTCTCGATCCAGTCGATCACTTCGCGCAGGTGCTGCTCGAGGTAGTTGCCCGGATTGACCGACAGCGTCGAATCATCGACCGGCGCGCCGTCGGAAATGACCATGAGGATGCGGCGCTGCTCGGTGCGCTGGACCAGGCGGTTGTGCGCCCACAAGAGCGCCTCGCCGTCGATGTTCTCTTTCAGGATGCCTTCGCGCAGCATGAGGCCGAGGCTCTTGCGCGCGCGCCGCCACGGCGCGTCCGCCGACTTGTAGATGATGTGGCGAAGATCATTCAATCTGCCCGGATTGGCCGGCTTGCCGGCGTTGATCCAGGCCTCGCGCGACTGGCCGCCCTTCCACATCCGCGTGGTGAAGCCGAGGATCTCGACCTTGACGCCGCAGCGCTCCAGCGTGCGCGCGAGGATGTCGCCGGTCAT
>DASSBF010000080.1:0-27158 GCA_035699005.1 Dongiaceae bacterium | reverse complement strand
AAGGGCACGGTTGTCGCCATCACCCACGACCGCTATTTCCTGGACAACGTCGCCGGCTGGATCCTGGAGCTCGACCGCGGCAAGGGCATCCCGTACGAAGGCAACTATTCCGGCTGGCTGGAGCAGAAGCGCCAGCGCCTGGAGCAGGAGGAAAAGACCGAGACGGCCCGCCAGCGCACCCTGGACCGCGAGCTGGAATGGATCCGGCAAAGCCCGAAAGCGCGCCAGGCCAAGTCCAAGGCCCGCGTCACCGCCTACGAATCGCTGCTGGCGCAGGCCAACGAGAAGGCGATGGATACCGCCGCCATCACGATTCCGGCCGGCCCGCGCCTGGGCAACCTCGTCATCGAGGCCGAGAAGGTGAACAAGGGCTTTGGCGATCGGCTGCTGATGGACGATCTCAGCTTCCGCCTGCCGCCGGGCGGCATCGTCGGCGTGATCGGCCCGAATGGCGCCGGCAAGACCACCCTGTTCCGCATGATCACCGGCCAGGAGAAGGCGGATGGCGGATCGTTCCGCGTCGGCGAGACGGTGAAGCTCGGCTACGTCGATCAGTCGCGCGACAGCCTCGGCGCCGACAAGACGGTCTGGCAGGAGATCTCTGACGGCCTGGACGAAGTCGAGCTCGGCAAGACCAAGATGCCGAGCCGCGCCTATGTCGCCGCCTTCAACTTCAAGGGCGCCGACCAGCAGAAGAAGGTGGGTCAGCTCTCTGGCGGCGAGCGCAACCGGGTGCATCTCGCCAAGATGCTGAAGTCCGGCGCCAACGTGCTGCTGCTGGACGAGCCGACCAACGACCTCGATGTCGACACGCTGCGGGCGCTGGAGGAGGCGCTGGAGAGCTTCGCCGGCTGCGCGGTCATCATCAGCCACGACCGCTGGTTCCTGGACCGCATCGCCACCCACATCCTCGCCTTCGAGGGCGACAGCCATGTCGAGTGGTTCGAGGGCAACTACCAGGACTACGAGGCGGACCGACACAAGCGGCTGGGAGCCGAGGCGGACCAGCCCCACCGGATCAAGTACAAACCCCTGGTTCGTCAGTAGGTTAGGCTGGCCGGCCTAGGCCGCGGCGGGGCCGGCCGATAACCATTTCTTTGCAGTTTTGATGGTCTACTGGGCGTGACGGGCGAATCCATGGCCCCCAGCACAACGAGGACCATCATGAGCGAATATCAGGCTGACCAGGAAGACACGGTCCTCGCCTACGTTCGACTCAAGTCCGGCGAGCGGCCGTTCAATCGCTTCGGCGAAGGGGCGGGCTTCACCCGCCAGGCTGCCAAGAACAAGGCCGCAGCCGCCGCCAAAGACAAATCGCGCCTTGGCGACAATGTGATCGACCTGGCCGCCGAGCGCGCCAGGCGCGCGAAACGCCTCAAGTAGCCACGACACCCGCCGACCGCGCGGCCTTGGCCAGGGCCGCGCCGAACTCCCGGAACTCCGCGCCCCGGCTCGAGGTCTTGCGCCACGCCAGGCCGATCTCTCGCCCGGCATGATCGCGGTCGTACGGCCGCGCCGCCAACTCGCCCGACTTCGGCACGTGCGCCGGCACCGCCATGTCGGGCAGCAGCGTCACGCCGAGGCCGCCCGCCACCATCTCCACCAGGGTATTGAGGCTGGCGCCGGCGAAGCCGCTGTCGGCCTGTGGCAGCCGGCAGGCGGCGAGGGCGTGATCGCGCAGGCAGTGGCCCTCCGCCAGCAGCAGCAGGTTGGCGTCCTTGAGATCGGCCAGCGCTACCGTCTTCTTGTGCGCCAGCGGATCGTCCTTGCGCGCAACCAGCTGGAAGCCGTCCTTGAACAGGGGCAGGGTCTCGACCTCGCCCGCGTGGTAGGGCAGGGCCATCAGCACCAGATCGAGCGTGCCGTCCTCCAGCAATGCCAGCAGCCGGCCTGTCAGGTCCTCGGTCAGGTAGAGCCGAAGCTTCGGATAGGCCTTGCGCAGGTAGGGCAGGGTCTTGGGCAGCAGGTAGGGCGCGATGGTCGGGATGACGCCAAGGCGCAGCCGGCCGCTCAGCGGCTCGCGCCCCCTGGCCGCCAACTCGGCCAGCTCCTCCGCCTCCAGCAGCACGCGTCTGGCGCGCTGGGCGACCTCCAGCCCCAGGGCGGTGAACACGATCCTCCGGTTGCTGCGCTCCACCAGTTCGGCATCGAGGACCATCTCCAGCTCCTTGAGGCCGGCGCTCAGGGTCGATTGCGAGACGAAGCAGGCGGCGGCGGCCCGCCCGAAATGGCGGTGTTCCTCCAGCGCCACCAGGTAGCGGAGCTGCTTCAGGCTGGGCAGATGAGTAATCGATTTCATCGATCATTATGATAGGATTAATTCATTTCACTGCAAGTGCCGCCATCCCCATTTCAGTCCTGGGAGAAGCACCCGGGCCACGCCCGCAACGCATGACATTGGAGAGAGCACTATGTTGACTGTTGGAGACAAGTTTCCGTCCTTCGACCTGAACGCCGTCGTCGATACCAATCCGGCGCATGCGTTCGAGCGCATCACCGACAAGACCCACGGCGGCAAGTGGAAGATCGTGTTCTTCTGGCCGAAGGATTTCACCTTCGTGTGCCCGACCGAGATCGCGGCCTTCGGCAAGCTGAACGGCGATTTCAACGACCGTGACGCCGTGGTTTATGGCGCCTCGATCGACAGCGAGTTCGTGCACCTGGCCTGGCGCCAGAACCACGCCGACCTCAAGGACCTGCCGTTCCCGATGCTGGCGGACGTGAAGCGCGAGCTGACCGCCGCGCTCGGCATCCTCGACAAAAACGAGGGCGTCGCCATGCGCGCGACCTACATCGTCGATCCCGACGGCATCATCCGCTTCGTGTCGGTGACCGACCTCAATGTCGGCCGCAACACGCAGGAAGTCCTGCGCGTGCTGGACGCCTTGCAGACCGACGAGCTGTGCCCCTGCAACTGGCAGAAGGGCCAGGACGTCCTCAAGGCCGCCTAGGCGCAGACCATCAACTCCCGCCGCGGTCCCCACGCGGGCCGCGGCGGCTTTTCCCGAAAGGCGATTTCCATGTCACTCGAATCCCTGAAATCCCTGTTGCCCGACTACGCCAAGGACCTGAAGCTCAACCTGTCGAGCCTCGTGTCGGAAACCACGCTCACCCCGCAGCAGCTCGCCGGCACGTTCATTGTTTCCGCGCTTGCATCGCGCCAGCCGCAGGTGATCGCGGCCGTCAACGACGAGTTTGCCGCGAAGCTGGAGCCGGCCGCGCTCAACGCCGCGAAGGCCGCGGCGGCGATCATGGGCATGAACAACATCTACTATCGCTTCGTCCATCTGGCGGGCGGCGACTACAAGAAGATGCCGGCGCGCCTGCGCATGAACGTGATGGCCAACTCGGGCGTAGAAAAGGCCGATTTCGAGCTGTGGTCGCTCGCGGTCTCGGCGATCAACGGCTGCGGCATGTGCATCGAATCGCACGAACATGAGCTGCGCAAGGCGGGCCTGACCGCGGAGCAGATCCAGGCCGCTGTCCGCATCGCGGCGGTCGTGCATGCGGTCGCTGCGGTGCTCGATGGCGAACGCGCCGCGGCACAGTTGGCCGCAGCGGCATAGCTGACATCGGCGCATCGCAACGCTGTCAATAAAGTCTTGAATCGGCGTGGAAACCGGCTGCGGCCAGAGGTCGCGGGCGGTTTCGCCTGGTGCTGGCCAGGGCACTTCGACCTGATATAGTGGCCACGGCTTTGGCCGGGACTCTTCCCGGCTTTTTAAGCGACGATCAGGGATGAAGGGGTCGAGCATGACCAGCAATGCCAGTTTGCACCAGCGCCGCATGGAAGCGGTGCCCCGCGGCGTCGGCAACGCGTACGCGATCTATACCGAGCGCGCCTCCAACGCCGAGATGACCGATGTGGAAGGCCGCCGCCTGATCGATTTCGCCGGCGGCATCGCGGTGCTGAACACCGGCCATTGCCATCCCAAGGTGGTGGCGGCGGTGAGGGACCAGCTCGAGAAGTTCACTCACACCTGCTTCCAGGTGACGCCGTACGAGCAGTATATCCGCCTCGCCGAGCGGCTGAACGAGATCACCCCGGGCAACTTCCCGAAAAAGACCATCTTCCTCACCACCGGCGCCGAGGCGGTCGAGAACGCGGTCAAGATCGCGCGCGCCCACACCAAGCGTCCGGCGGTCATCGCGTTCTCCGGCGCATTCCACGGCCGCACGCTGATGGGCATGGCGCTGACCGGCAAGTACCAGCCCTACAAGGTCGGCTTCGGCCCGTTCCCGACCGATATCTATCACGTGCCGTTTCCCGAGACGAACGAGAAGGACGGCTGGCAGAAATCGATGAAGGCGCTGGAGACCTTGTTCAAGGCCGACGTCGGGCCCGACAACGTCGCCGCCATCATCATCGAGCCGGTGCAGGGTGAGGGCGGCTTCAATATCGTTCCGTTCGAGCTGATGCGCGCGCTGCGCGAGACCTGCAACAAACACGGCATCGTGCTGATCGCCGACGAGATCCAGACCGGCTTCGCGCGAACGGGCAAGATGTTCGCGATCGAGCATTCCGGCGTCGCACCCGACCTCATCACCATGGCGAAAAGCCTGGCGGGCGGCTTCCCACTTTCCGCGGTAACCGGCAAGGCCGAGATTATGGACGCGCCGGCGGCCGGCGGCCTCGGCGGCACCTATGGCGGCTCGCCGATCGGCTGCGCCGCCGGCAACGCTGTCCTCGACGTGATGAAGGAAGAGAACCTGCTGGAGCGCGCCAACGTGATCGGCAAGCGCATGATCGAGCGCCTGACCGAGATGAAGCGCCGCAACTCCTTCGGCAACCGGGTCGGAGACATCCGCGGCCTCGGCGCCATGGTGGCGTGCGAACTCATCACCAAGGACGGCACGCCTGATGCGGACCTCACCAAGCAGGTGGTGAACAAGGCCGGCGATAACGGCCTGGTGCTGCTGTCCTGCGGCGTCAATGCCAACGTGCTGCGCTTCCTGATGCCGCTGACCGCGCCCGACGCGATCATCGAGGAAGGCTTCGACATCCTCGAAAAGACGATCGGCCAGGTGCTGGAGGCCTCGGCGAAGGCGGCATAGGATCGCCGTCGCCCCAGGCTCATGTCGTTCGAGCTTCCACCCGAGCAGACCGGCGCCGCTGCCTGGTACGGCCCCGAGATGGCCGGGCGTGACGAGTGGCTGATGCCCCTCGCTGCCGGCGAGATTGCCGAGATCGAGAGGGCGACCAAGGTGCTGGTCGCGCGCGGCGTCGACATCGCTTCCATCACCGCGCGCGATTTCCCGCTGCCGATCCTCGGCCCGAAGCTGACGGCGCGGGTGCGGGACGAAGTGCTGAACGGACGCGGCTTCCTGCTGATGCGCGGCCTGCCGGTCGAGCGCTGGTCCATCCGCGAGGCGGCGGCCGCCTATTTCGGCCTCGGCGCGCATCTCGGCAGCGCGCGCTCCCAGAACGGCAAGGGCCACGTGCTGGGGCATGTCCAGGATCTCGGCCTCGACGTGCAGGATCCCAACGTCCGCATCTACCAGACCAACGCGCGCCAGACCTTCCATACCGATTCCTGCGACGTGGTGGGCCTCCTGTGCCTGAGGACCGCGCAGTCGGGCGGCCTGTCGGCGCTGGTCAGCTCCACCACCATCTTCAACGAGATGCGCCGCCGCCGACCCGATCTCCTGAGGCTGCTGTTCGAGCCAATCGCCACCGACCGGCGCGGCGAGGTGCCGAAGGGGCGCAAACCGTATTTCGAGATCCCCGTGTTCACCTGGCACAAGGGTCTCCTGACCGCGATCTACCAGCGCCAGTACATCGATTCGGCGCAGCGCTTTCCCGATGCGCCGCGCCTGACGCCGGCGCACATCGAGGCGCTCGACCTGTTCGACAGCCTCGCCGACGATCCCGGGCTGCACATGTTCATGGAGTTCAAGCCAGGTGACATCCAGCTCGTGCACAATCACACGCTGCTGCACGACCGCACCGGCTTCGTGGATTGGCCGGAGCCGGAGCGGCGCCGGCACCTGCTGCGGCTGTGGCTGGCGGCAAACGATGCGCGGCCGCTGCCGGAGATTTTCGCCGAGCGCTACGGCTCGGTGACGGTCGGCGACCGTGGCGGCATCGTCGTGCCTGGAACAAGGCTCCACGCGCCATTGCAGGCGGCTTGATCGGGCTCTGCTATCGGACCAGGCCCTCCCAACGGGTGGCGGCGCCTGTGAGGCCAAGGTCCAATTGCCGACCCGCCTCGCCATCGCCGATAAACGAGCGTCGTCAAGCCTGCGGCACCGGGCACGGTGTTGCGTGTCTTGTGCGGGGCGATGAAGATGATGGCGGTTGCCACGCGCACAGCCGGGGAGGCTGGCCATGACGGAATCCGATGCGCCGACGCGGCGGCGGGAACTGTTTGTGTTCCTCTTCCTCACGGTGGTGCTGGCGCCAGCCTTGTCGGTTGCCATCGTCGGCGGCTACGGTTTCGCGATCTGGATGTATCAGCTGCTCGCCGGGCCGCCCGGCGGCTGAAGGAGGGGGCATGGGGATGGACCGAAGCCGGCGCGTGTTCCTGGGCATGGAGCCGCCGGCGCCTCGCGGCGAATGCCACATCTCGAGCCTGCTGGTGCATGTCCGGCTTGAGCGGCAGGACGAGGTCGTCGCGCGCATCGCCGGCCTCCCTGGCGCAGAGCTGGCGCCCTCGCCGATGCCGGGAAAGCTGGTCGTCACGCTGGAGACTCCGACGACGTTCGAGATCATGGATCGCCTGCAGGCGATTCACGACATGCCCGGCGTCGTTTCCGCATGCCTCGTCTATCACCAGTGGGAAGCAGCCGGAAGCGAGGATGATCATGGATCTCACCCGCCGCAGCTACCTCAAGGCTAAGGCCGCCGCGATCGCGGCGTCCGCAGCCGGGGCGCCCGCCGCCCAGGCCGCCAACGTGATCCTGCCGGGCGATGAAGCGCGCCTCACCTGGTCCAAGGCGCCCTGCCGGTTCTGCGGCACCGGCTGCGGCGTGATGGTCGCCGTGCGCGACAACCAGGTGGTGGCGACCCATGGCGATATCCAGGCCGAGGTCAACCGCGGCCTCAACTGCGTCAAAGGCTATTTCCTCTCCAAGATCATGTATGGCGAGGACCGGCTGACGCGGCCGCTGCTGCGGATGAAAAGCGGGCAGTACCACAAGGACGGCGAGTTCGAGCCGGTCACCTGGGATCGGGCGTTCGATGAGATGGCCGCGCAATGGAAGCGCGTACTGAAGGACAAGGGGCCGACCGCAATCGGCATGTTCGGCTCCGGCCAGTGGACGGTGTGGGAGGGATATGCAGCCCTCAAGCTGATGAAAGGCGGCTTCCGCAGCAACAACCTCGACCCCAACGCGCGCCACTGCATGGCTTCGGCCGCCTATGGCTTCATGCGCACCTTCGGCATGGACGAGCCGATGGGCTGCTACGACGACATCGAGGCGGCCGATGCCTTCGTGCTCTGGGGCTCGAACATGGCGGAGATGCATCCGATCCTGTGGAGCCGCATCGCCGACCGGCGCTTCAGCGACCGCCATGTCAAGGTCGCGGTGCTGTCGACGTTCGAGCACCGCTCCTTCGATCTGGCGGACATCCCGGTCGTGTTCACCCCGCAGACCGACCTCGCGATCCTCAACTTCATTGCCAACCACATCATCACGACCGGCCGGGTGAACAAGGATTTCGTCGGCAAGCATGTGAACTTCAAGCTCGGCGCGCAGGATATCGGCTATGGCTTGAGGCCCGAGCACCCGCTCGAGCAGAAGGCCGCCAATGCGAAGACTCCCGGCGATGCCAAGCCGATGACATTCGAGGAGTTTGCGAAATTCGTCGCGCCCTACGACCTGAAGAGCACGGCCAAGCTGAGCGGCGTGCCCGATGCCTGGCTCACGGAACTGGCCGAGCTCTACGCCGATCCCAAGATCAAGGTGATGTCGCTCTGGACCATGGGATTCAACCAGCATACGCGCGGCGTATGGGCCAACAACATGGTCTACAATCTGCACCTTTTGACGGGGAAGATCGCGGAGCCCGGCAACTCGCCGTTCTCGCTGACTGGGCAGCCGTCGGCCTGCGGCACAGCCAGGGAAGTCGGCACCTTTGCCCATCGCCTGCCGGCCGACATGGTGGTGACCAATCCGGAGCACCGCAAGCGTGCCGAGGAGATCTGGAAGCTGCCGCCCGGCACGATCTCTCCCGAGATCGGCTATCACGCGGTCGAGCAGAACCGCATGCTGCGCGACGGCAAGCTCAACGCCTACTGGGTGCAGGTCAACAACAACATGCAGGCGGCGGCCAACCTCAATGAGGAAACGTACCCCGGCTACCGCAATCCGGAGACCTTCATCGCCGTTTCCGATGTCTATCCGACGGTGACCGCGCTCTCGGCCGACCTTATCCTGCCGAGCGCCATGTGGGTCGAGAAGGAGGGGGCCTACGGCAATGCCGAGCGGCGGACGCACTTCTGGCATCAGCTGGTGACGGCACCGGGCGAGGCGAAGTCGGATCTCTGGCAGCTGGTCGAGTTCTCGAAGCGGTTCATCACCGACGAGGTGTGGCCGGCCGAGCTTCTCGCCGCCGCGCCCGCGCTCAAGGGCAAGACCCTCTATGATGTGCTCTACGCGAACGGCAGCGTCGACCGGTTTCCCAAGCACGACCTCGACGCGAAATACCAGAACGCGGAGGCGGAAGCTTTCGGGTTCTATCTCCAGAAGGGCCTGTTCGAGGAATATGCCAGCTTCGGGCGCGGCCACGGCCACGACCTGGCGCCGTTCGACGCCTACCACGAAGTGCGCGGGCTGCGCTGGCCCGTCGTCGACGGCAAGGAGACAAGATGGCGCTACCGCGAAGGTCTCGACCCCTATGTGGAGGCCGGCTCCGAGGTCCAGTTCTACGGCCATCCCGACAAGAAGGCGGTCATCTTCGCGCTGCCGTACGAGCCGGCGCCCGAAGTCCCGGACGAGGAATACGACCTGTGGCTGTCGACCGGCCGGGTGCTGGAGCACTGGCATTCCGGCTCCATGACCAGGCGCGTGCCGGAGCTCTACCGCGCGATTCCCAATGCGCTCTGCTACATGCATCCGGAGGATGCGCGCGCAAAGAACCTGCGGCGCGGCGACGACGTGCGGGTGATCTCCCGCCGCGGCGAGATCCGCATCCGGCTGGAAACCCGCGGCCGCGACAAGCCGCCAAGAGGGCTGGTATTCGTGCCGTGGTTCGACGAGGGACGGCTTATCAACAAGCTGACGCTGGATGCCACGGACCCGATCTCGAAGCAGACCGACTACAAGAAGTGCGCGGTCAAAGTGGTGAAGGCGTAGACCGGCTGAGAGCAGGGGAGGCATGGCCATGCGGCAGGGTGCGAGGCGCTTCGCGATCGGGGTGGGGCTGGCCGCATGCTGCATCACCATCTCGACGGCGCTCGCCGCCGAGTTCATGAGCCTCCGCGGATCGGTCGGCATCGAAGAGGAGATCGCGGCGCCGCCGATCGCGCCCGATGTCAATGACGACCAGCGGCGCATGCGCAACTATCCGGAACAGCCGCCGGTCATCCCGCACCAGATCCGCGACTACCAGATCACCCTCAACGCCAACAAGTGCCTGTCCTGCCATAGCCGGCAGTTCACGGCGCAGTCGCAGGCGCCGATGATCAGCATCACGCATTTCATGGACCGCGACGGCCAGGTCCTGGCCTCGGTGACACCGCGGCGCTATTTCTGCACCCAGTGCCATGTGACGCAGTCCGACGTCGAGCCGCTGGTCGAGAACAAGTTCAAGGACATCGACGAGCTGATCGGCGCCGATCGCAGCGGCGGGGACGCGGGTGGCGAATGAAGCGGCTGATCTACAAGGCGTGGCGCCTGGTCGAGCCGGCTTGGCTGATCCTCAGCCGGCCCAGCGTGCATTTCAGCCTGGGGTTCCTGACCATCGGCGGCTTCATCGCCGGCATCGTCTTCTGGGGCGGCTTCAACACCGCGCTCGAGCTCACCAATACCGAGACATTCTGCATCTCCTGCCACGAGATGCGCGACAACGTCTATCAGGAGCTGCAGGCGACCATCCATTTCACCAACCGGTCGGGCGTGCGGGCGACCTGTCCCGACTGCCACGTTCCGCACGAATGGACGGTCAAGATCGCGCGAAAAATGCAGGCCTCCAAGGAAGTGTGGGGCAAGATCTTCGGTTCCATCAATACGCGCGAGAAGTTCCTCGACCACCGGCGCGAGCTGGCGGAGCATGAATGGGCGCGGCTGAAGGCCAACAATTCGCTCGAATGCCGCAACTGCCATGATTTCGAGTACATGGACTTCACCCGGCAGAGCGCCAGGGCGGCGAAGGCGCATTCAACCTATCTGGCGACCGGCGAAAAGACCTGCATCGATTGCCACAAGGGCATCGCCCATCAGCTTCCCGACATGAAGGGCGTTCCCGGATGGGACGTCACCTATGCCGCGCCGGTCGACCTGCTCCTGCTGGCGGCGCCATCCCCGGATGGACGCGACTAGCCTGGACCAAGGCGCAGGCCGGATCAGTTGGCGGAAGCCGTGCTGCTCCCGACCTTCTTCTTCAGGATTTCGATCAGCTTGCTGACGCTGCCGCCGTTGCTGCTGATGACCGAGGCGAATTCCTGGCGGTGAGTATCGGCGAGGCTGAGGCCTTCGACCTTCACGTCGGCGATCTTGTAGCTGTCGCCGGCTTGCTCGACGGTCCAGTCGACGCGCGCCGGGTCGCCGCTCGGCAGCTTCACGGTCGAGAACACGGTGGAGCGGCCGTCGCCCTCGTCGCGCACGCGGCCGATCTGCATCTCATGGCCGGTATAGGTCGCGAAGCGCTTGCCGTAGGAGAGCGCGAGGAAATCCGTGAGCACGGCAGTGAAATCGGTCTGCTCCTCCGGCGTTGCCTTGCGCCAGTAGCTGCCCAGCATGTATTTGGCGATGGCTGGCATGTCGAAATACCGTTCCAGCAATGGCTTCAGCTTGGCCGCGCGCTGCTGGTCGGTCTCGGTCGAGGCCGGCGCCATCTCCGTGATGGCCTTGCCGCTGACCTCCTCGATAAAGGCGGTGGGATCGGCAGAGGCCTGCACAGCGGGCGCGGCGGTCCACCCGAGCAATACCAATCCGGCGGCGATGAGCAGCCGGCGGGTCGACATCGATGTAAGCATGACTACTCCGCTACGGTGACCTGGTCTTCCGACTTCGCCGGCTTGGGTTGCGCCGGCGCCTCGTCACCATCGTCCGGGATCATCTCGTCCGTGATGATCTGGGAGGCCTGCTGTTCGCTCTCGCCATTGCGGATCAAGTCGTTGCGCTGCTGGCGATACAGGCTTCTGACGGTGGCGTAGAAATCGACCGAGCCCTTCTTCAGCTCGTCGATCGCCTCCAGATTACGCGCCCTGGTGTCGAGCGCGTCAAGGCCGGCTCGCGCGGTGTTGATCTCCGTCACGCCGTACGCATAGCCGATCCAGGTCAGCGGATCGAGCGCATAGTCGACGATCCGGCCGGTATAGTCGCGCGGGTTGCCGGGGCCGATGACCGGCAGGTGCAGATAGGGGCCCTCGCCGGCGCCGTACACCGCGAGCGTCTGGCCGAAATCCTCCTCGTGGTATTTGAGGTCCATCATGCTCGCGACATCGACGAAGCCGCCGACCCCGAGTGTCGAGTTGATGAAGAATCTCGCGACGGTGGTGCCAGCACGGTCAAGATTGCCCTGGAACAGGTCGTTCGCCAGGATGACCGGCGATTTGAGATTGCGCAGGAAGTTGCGCACGCCGTCCTCGGCCGGATCGGGCAGCGCGAGGTGGTACCAGCCTGCGAACGGCTTCAGCAGGATCTCGTCGAGGAACTGGTTGACCTCGAAGAAATAGCGGTTCATCGGCTCGAGCGGATCGTTGGCCTCGTTGTAGGCCTGGACCGCGGCCTCGTCGGACGGGTCCGGCTTGGTCGCGCAGCCGGCCGCGAGCAGGGAAACGCCCAGCGCCGCTGCGGTCAGCGCCACGTGAAGCCTGGAGTTCTTGTGCGGCATCATTCGATCAACCCTCTGTCGGCAGTTGGCCCTTGTGCTGGCCGGGCCCTTCTCGGGCCGTTCCACCGCCCCCACGCTCCGGCGGCGGCAACCGCCGGAACCCCGCGATTCGAGGCACTGGCAATCCAAACGTGGCGGGATCGTCACACAGCGCAAGTTAACCATCGGTAACCGTACGCCGGCAAAAGCCAAGTCGTGATTGGATTATCTCGCCCCGGCGATGAGTTAGCATAGGTTCCCGGATTCCGCCATAGCTCCTCAGGTAGCGTTGCAAGACCCGCAAATCCGGCTGTGGCAGAAATACCGCAAGGCGAGGCAGCTGCTGTTTCGAGACCGACCAGATCCGTGACGGAATCCGGCGATTCGGGCATCCGCTGCATCAAGTCCGTCGGCACGAAAGTGGGGACGATCCGTCCCTCGGGGTGCACAAGCGCGTGAACGCTGGATGGGGCGGTCGGTCCGTCGGGTGCCGACTCGGAAATCAGAGGGTCTTCTCGGCGTGATGGCAAGCGACCTCGCGCCCGGCGAGCGGACGCAGTTCCGGGCGCTCCTGGGCGCAGATATCGGTCGCGAATGGGCAGCGGCGATGAAAGGCGCAGCCGGGCGGCGGATCGATCGGCGATGGCAGCTCGCCCTTCACGGTGAGACGCTTGGAGCGCGCCTTGGGATCGACCGAGGGCGTCGCCGCCAGCAGCGCCTGCGTATAGGGATGGCGCGGCTCGGCGAAGATGGCCTGCTTCGGCCCCTGTTCCACCGGCCGGCCGAGATACATCACCATCAGCTCGTCGGCGATGTGCCGGACCACGCTGAGGTCGTGCGAGATGAAGAGGTAGGCGAGGTTGAACTCCGCCTGCAGGTCCATCAGCAGGTTGAGCACCTGCGCACGGATCGAAACATCGAGCGCCGACACCGGCTCGTCCGCCACCACGATCCGCGGGTTGAGGATGAGCGCTCGGGCGATCGCGATGCGCTGGCGCTGGCCGCCGGAGAACATGTGCGGATAACGCGTGTAGAACTCCGGGCGCAAGCCGACCCGGGCCATCATCGCACGGGCCGTCTCCGTCCGTTCCTTGGCCGACTTGGCGGTGTTGATCTCCAGCGGCTCGCCCAGGATCTGTCCGACCTGCTTGCGCGGATTGAGCGAGCCGTAGGGATCCTGGAACACCATCTGCACCTTGGGGCGCAGGGCGCGCAGTTCCTGCTGGCCGGCCCCGACCACGTCGATGCCCTCGATCTCGAGCGTGCCGGCGGTCGGCTTCTCGATCATCGTCACCATGCGTGCGAGGGTGGACTTGCCGCAGCCCGACTCGCCGACGACGGCGAGCGTGCGGCCCGCCGTCAGGGAGAAGCTTGCGCCGGCGACCGCCTTCAGGACCGCCGCCGGCTTGAACAGGCCGCGTCCGATCCGGTAGTGGCGCTGCAGGTCGTGCGCCTGCAGGACCGGCTGCGCCTCTGGCTTGGGCGCCAGCGATCCGGCGGAAAGAGCGCTCACGACGAAACTCCTCCGCCGATCGGGAAATGGCAGCGCACGCGCGCGCCGAGCTTCGCTTCGAGCGCAGGTTGCTCGAGCCGGCAGCGCTCCTGCGCGAACCCGCAGCGCGGGTTGAAGACGCAGCCGCTCGGCCGGTCGGCAATGCCGGGCACCACGCCCGGAATGGTGTTGAGCCGTTTGTCGTTGGCGCGTTCCGGCAGCGCCTCCAGCAGGGCGGCGGTGTAGGGATGGCGCGGCTGCTCGAACAGCCGCTCGGCCTGCTGCTCCTCCACCTGCTGGCTGGCATACATCACCATGACGCGCTGCGCAGTCTCCGCCACCACGCCCATGTCGTGGGTGATGAGGACCATCGCCATGTTGCGCTCGCGGCTGAGCGACACCAGCAGGTCCAGGATCTGCGCCTGGATGGTGACATCGAGCGCCGTCGTCGGTTCGTCGGCGATCAGCATCTTGGGATTGCAGGCGATCGCCATCGCGATCATGACGCGCTGGCACATGCCGCCCGAAAGCTGATGCGGGAAGCTGTCGAGCCGCGAGGCGGCTGCTGGAATGCCGACCTGCTCCAGCAGATCGATGGTGCGCTGCCTGCGGTTGCCGCGCGATCCACCCTCGTGCACCGCCAGCGTCTCCATGATCTGGTAGCCGACCGTGAAGGAGGGGTTGAGGCTGGTCATCGGCTCCTGGAAGATCATCGCGATGTCCTTGCCGACGATCTGGCGCCGCGCCCTGTCGGACAGCGCCAGGAGGTCGATGTTATCGAACCGCATGACATCGGCGGTCACCTTGCCCGGCCAGGCGATGAGGCCCATGACCGCCAGCATGGTGACGCTCTTGCCAGATCCGGATTCGCCCACCACACCCAGCAGCTCTCCCGGCTCCAGCGTCACGTCGAGGCCGTCGACCGCGCGGAACGGGCCGCGGTGGGTCTGGAACTCGACCGCCAGGTTGCGGATTTCGAGCAGCGGCATGGCGGTCAGCGCTTCAGCTTCGGATCGAGCGCATCGCGCAGCCCGTCGCCGAACAGGTTGAAGGCCAGGACGGTGATCAGGATCGCGATGCCCGGGAACGTCACCACCCAGGGCATGGAGCGGATCAGCGAGCGGGCATCGGCCAGCATGGTGCCCCATTCCGGCGTCGGCGCCTGCGCGCCGTAGCCGAGGAAGCCGAGCGCGGCGGCATCCAGGATCGCGGTCGAGAAGCTCAAGGTCGCCTGCACGATCAATGGCGCCAGGCAGTTCGGCAGCACGACGTTCAGCATCAGGCGCATGGTGCCCGCGCCCGAGACGCGCGAGGCCGTCACGTAGTCCTTCGGCAGTTCGGTCAGGACCGAGGCGCGCGCCAGGCGCGCATAGTAGGGAATGTAGGTGATGGCGACCGCGATCATGGCGTTGAGCAGGCCGGGGCCGAGGATCGCGACGATCGCCAGCGCGAGCAGCAGGCTCGGGACCGCCAGGATGATGTCCATCGCCCGCATGATGAGGATGTCGACAACGCCGCGGAAGAAGCCGGACATCAGGCCGAAGAAGATGCCGGCGGCCAGCGAGATGGTGACGACGATCGCGCCGATGAACAGGGAGAACCGCGAGCCGTGCACCAGCCGCGACCACAGATCGCGGCCGACCGCGTCGGTGCCGAGGAAGAAGCGGGGGTCGCTGCCCTCGCGCCAGAACGGCGGGCACGGCTTGACGACGCATTCCCTGAACACGTCGGCATAGCCATAGGGCGCGATGAAATCCGCGAAGACCGCCCCCAGCACCAGCAGCACGATCACGGCGAGGCCCGCCATCGCGCCCTTGTTGGACTTGAGCGAAAGCCACACCTCGCGCGTGGGCGAGATCGTCTCGACGACGGGCGTGGCGGAAAGGGTCGTGTCGGTCATGGGCCGCTCCTAGCGCCGATGCCGGATGCGCGGATTGAGCAGGCCGTAGAGCAGGTCGACCAGCAGATTGACCGCCATGACCAGCGTTGCGATGATCAGCACGCCGCCCTGCAGCGCCGGATAGTCGCGGCGCCCGATGGATTCGACCAGCCACTTGGCGATGCCCGGCCACGAAAATACGTTTTCGGTCAGGATCGCGCCACCCAGCAGCACGCCGACCTGCAGGCCGATCACCGTCACCACCGTGACCAGCGCATTGCGCAGGGCATGGACAGCGATCACGCGAAAGGTGCTGAGGCCCTTGGCGCGGGCGGTGCGGATGTAGTCCTCGCCCAGCACCTCGAGCATGGCCGAGCGCGTCATGCGCGCGATGATGGCCAGCGGCACGGTGCCGAGGACGATGGTCGGCAGGATCAGGTGCTTCAGGGCATCGACGAATGCCCCCGCGTTTGCCGGATCATCCGACAACAGCGTGTCGATGAGCATGAAACCGGTATGCTCATCGACGAAATACTCGTCGCCCAGGCGCTTGGCTACCGGCGTCCATCCCAGCTGAATCGAGAAGAACAGGATCAGCAGCAGTCCCCACCAGAAAATCGGCATGGAATAGCCGGTGAGGGTGGTGCCCATGACGGCATGATCGTAGGCCGAGCCGCGCTTGACCGCCGCCAGCATCCCGGCGGGCACGCCGATCGCCGTGGCGAAGACCATGGCGAAGAACGCGAGTTCGAGGGTCGCCGGGAACAGGGTCAGGAATTCCCTCATCACCGGACGGTGGGTGACGACCGAGGTGCCGAGATCGCCTTTCAGGACGCCGCCGACGTAGTCGAAAAACTGCACGTACATCGGCCGGTCCAGGCCCATCTCGTGCATCAGCTCGGCATGGCGCTCGGGCGTGATGCCACGCTCGCCGCGGCGGACCTCGATCGGATCGCCCGGCACCAGCCGGATCAGGATGAACGTAAGGAGGATGATGCCGATGAAGGTCGGCACAACCAGCCCGACGCGCGTCAGGACGAAGCGGAGCATGGTTTCAGACCATCGCTCAAAGAGGAGGGGCGGGGAAAGTCTCCTTTCCCCGCCCCCGAGGACAACCTTAGGTACTACTCTTGGATGTCGACGCCTTCGAAGATGTGGGTGCCGAGCGGGTGCACCTTGTAGCCGATCACCGTCTTCTTCATCGGCATGCTTACCAGCGAGTGCGCGATCGGAACCCATGGCGCCTGATCGTGGAAGATGACCTGGGCCTGCTTGTAGAGCTCGGTCCGCTTCGCCACGTCCGAGGTCTCCTTGGCTTCGTCGATCAGCTTGGTGAAGTCCTCGTTGCACCACTTGGCGACGTTCTGGCCGCCTTCACGCGCCGAGCCGCAGGACAGCAGCACGTTCATGAAGTTGTCCGGATCGCCATTGTCGCCGGTCCAGCCCAGCATGCCCATCTGGTGCTCGCCGGCCTGGAGCCGCTTGCGGTACTCGCCCCACTCGAAGGTCTTGAGTTCGGCGGTGATTCCGACCTTCGCGAGGTCGGCCTGCATCAGCTCGGCCATTTTCTTGGCGTCCGGGTTGTACGGACGCTGCACCGGCATGTACCAGAGGTCGGTCTTGAGGTCCTTCACGCCGGCTTCCGCCAGCAGGGCCTTGGCCTTCTCCGGATCGTACGGATAGGCCTGGATGTCATCGTTGTAGGACCAGATCGTCGGCGGGATCGGGTTCTTCGCCGCCTTGCCGGCGCCCTGATAGACCGCCGCCAGGATTGCGTCCTTGTCGATCGCCATGTTGATGGCCTGGCGCACCTTCACGTTGTCGAACGGCGGCTTCTTCACATTCATCGCGAGATAGCCGACGTTGAGGCCCTCCTGCTCCAGCACCTGGAGATTCGGATCGGCCTTCAGCTTCGCGATGTCGGCCGGGTTCGGATAGGGGATGATGTCGCATTCGCCGGCCTGCAGGCGCGCCTCGCGCGTCGCCTGGTCCGGCGTGATGGAGAACACCAGCCGGTCGATCGGCTGCTTTCCGCGGAAGTAGTTGACGTTCGCGTTGTAGACGATGCGATCGTCCTTCTTGTAGTTGGCCCAGATGAAGGGACCGGTCCCGATCGGCTCCTGGTCGACCTTCTCCGGTGTGCCCGCCTTCATCATCGCATCCATGTATTCCTTGGAATGGATGGCCGCAAAGTCCATCGCCAGGTCGGCGATGAACGGCGCTTCCGGCTTGTTGAGCGTGAACTTCACCGTGTTGGTGTCGACCTCGTCGATCGACTTCAGGATGTCGGGCATGCCCATGTCGTTGAAGTAGTCATAGGCGCCGCCGGACACCTTGGCGTACGGATCGTCCGCCTTCCACATGCGGTTGAAGGTGGCGATCACGTCGTCGGCGTCGAAGTCGCGGGTCGGCGTGAAGGCGCCGCGCGCGTGGAACTTCACGCCCTTGCGCAGATGGAAGGTGTAGGTGAGGCCGTCATCGGAGACGTCCCACGATTCGGCGAGCGACGGCATGATCTCGGTCGTGCCGGGCTTGAATTCCACCAGGCGGTTGAACACCGGATAGGCGGTGTCGAAGCTGGTGCCGGTGGTGTTGATCTGCGGGTTGAAATTCTCCGGGCTGCCCTCGGAGCAATAGACCAGGGTCTTGGCGGTGGCGGCGTTCGCGAAGCCAAACGCGATCGCGGCCGCCGCGACGGCCCCCAAAAGTCGACGGTTCATTGTTTCAGTCTCCCATTAGAAGATCGGACAGCCTTGATCTTGTTTGAATTTCCGGGCTGCCTTGGGCGAAACCTAGGGCCGTTGCGCAAGCGGAGTCAACGGTAAGGTCATAATCTTGCCAATGTTGCGGCAGGGTGTTGGACAGGGTGCTGTGCGGCAGGTCAGTTTGCCGGGCGGGCCGGCGATCCGCAGGGCACGGCCGGGGCTCCGCGGCAAGCCGCGGATGCAGGGCGCCGCCCAGCTTGACCCGCCAAGCGCCGGCCCGGCATGTTGCAGCGCACTCTGTATCGTTTCATCAAGCCTCCGAGGAAGCCGATGCCGATTCCCGCCCCTTTCGTATGGAGCGACCTCAAAGTCCTGCCCGAATGGGTGGACGAGAACAACCACATGAACGTGGCCTTCTATCTGAAGGCTTTCGATGACGCGTTCTACGGAGTCTACCGCACCTGGGGCTTGGATTTCGCGGAGGTGCAGCAGCGCGGCTACACCACCTTCTCCGCCGAGAACCACATCACCTACCAGGGCGAGCTCTTCCTGGGCGATGCCTTCTCGGTCGAAACGATCCTGCTGGATTTCGACCGCAAGCGTATCCGCTGGTTCAACACCATGCGCAAGGCCGACGGCAGCGTGGCGGCGACCTGCGAGTGGCTGCTGCTGTTCGTGGACTTTCACGAACGCCGCGTCGCCAGCATGCCGGACGAGTTCTTCAATGCGCTCGCCGCGATCAAGGAAGCGCACGACACGCTGCCGCGCCCGCCGGAAGCCGGACGAGGGATCGCGATCGGCAACAAGCGGCGAGGGTAGAGGCTCCATCATGCTACCATGTCGCGCCGCACTTGAGACATCGCGCAAGCGAACGTCGCGCACGCACTCTCTGTCGTCATGGTCGCGCTTGGCGCGACCATCCACGAGTTTTTTTGGCGCACAGCCACGCATCGAGAAACTCGTGGATGGTCGGACCAAGTCCGACCATGACGGAAAAGGGCGAAATCAGCCGGTCGCATCGGGCCGGTGCCGCGCACTAGGTACTTTGTGGAAAAAGCCGAGTCTTACCGCTCCCAACCTTCATAGAACGGAAACCGCTTCGCCCAGAGATCCTGAAGACGGGGATCGGCATCCACGCGGCGCACGACCTCGGCCATCTTCGGCGCGGTCTTGTAGAAGCGGGTGCGCCAGGGGCCGAAGCGCGAGATCACGGTGACGTAGAGGTCCAGCACCGAAAGCTCGTCGCTCAGGATGTAGCGCCCGGGCGCGACCTGCTCGTCCATCCGGCGCCAGCACTCCGCGATGCGGTCGTGCACGCGGTCGATGACGCGCGGCGCGTCGTCCTTGCCGGCGGCGATGCGCATGGCATCGCCCTTGATCCAGAACAGCGCATAGATCTCCGCCGAGACATAGGTCATCCAGCGCAGATACCGCGCGCGCTTGGGGTCGTCGATTGCGGGCGCCAACCGCGCTTCCGGATGGAGATCGGCAAGATGGATCAGGATCGCCGCGCTCTCGGTCATGATTTCGCCCGAGGGCAGGACCAGCGCGGGCACCTGGCGCAGCGGATTGACGGCCTCGACGCGCTTGCGCGCGGCCTCGTCCTGCCAGGTGACCGCCTCGACGACCTCGTACGGAAGCCCGAGCAGCGTCAGCGCCGCCTCGACCGGGACCGAGCCGGATGCGGCCGCGCCGAAGACGGTGAAGCCGGCCATCAGTCGCTGAGCAGCAGGCCGGTCGGACGCGGCAGCGCCTTGTCCCCGACGATCATCACGACCGAATCACCGGCCGCCACCGCCTTCATGGCGCGGGTGGAGAGGATCGGCCCGTCGGCCTGGCAGCGCAGTTCGATGCGCGCCTTCTTCGGGTCGTCCGCCAGCGGATCGACGATGTCGGCGATCACGTCGCCGGCCTTGACCACGTCGCCCTCGCGCTTGCGGTAGGCGATGATGCCAGCTTTCGGCGTGCGCAGAATCTCGCAGGCATCGAGGTTGGTGACCTTGGCCTTCAGTTCCGGCAACGGTCCCGGATCGCCGGCGATCAGCCCGCGGCGCTGCAGGAAACGGTAGAGGCCGCGCGCATCCTGGCTGGCGAGATCGTCGTACACGTCGGCCTGGCCGCGGAACTCGACGGTGGAGGTGAGGACCGGCGCCGGCACCGGGTAGTCGGGGCCGACTTCCTTCTGCAGCCGGTACCAGGGCAGGAAAAAGCTTTCGTCGAACGAGGCCGCGCCCGAATCGTCGCACAGCAGCACGGCGCGCGCGCCGAGCTCGGCGGCGAGATCCTGCGCCCGCGGCCAGAACACGTTGGTGGTGTAGATGTGCATCAGCGCGATGTCGTCGCAATGCAGGTCGAGGACGATGTCCGCGTCGTAGGCGAGGCGCATCAGCTCGCGCCGCAGCTTGGCATTCTCGCCCACCGCGTAGATCTGCTCGACGATCTCGCCCAGGGCCTGGCGCACGATCGCGATGTTGGCTTCCGCATCCTTGCCAATCTTGCCCTTCACCTTGGCGGCGAGGCCGGTGAAAAGATCCGGCCATCGGCGGTTGAAGTTGACGCCGCTGCGGAAATCGTAGCGGCCGGCGAAGGTCGTGTTGATGACCTGGGCGGCGCCGACCGGGTTGGCGACCGGCACCACGATGATCTCGCCCTTGATCTCGCCGCGCGCATCGGCGTCGTCGAGCAGTCCGAGCAGGTGATGCGCCGCCAGCATGCCCGGGATCTCGTCGGCATGGAGCGAGGCCTGCAAGTAGACCTTGGGCCGCGCGCCCGGCGTGCCATAGCGGTGCGCTTTGACATATCGCTCCGTGCCCGGGCTCATCGCATCCAGGTTGATGCGCTGAATGGTCTTGCTCATGGGAAAGGACTCATGGATGGAGGGAAAGCGGAATTACGCCCCGCCGGGGCGGCAAGAGTCAAGCTGGGCTCATCCCGCCGAGCGCTGGCGTTCCTCATCGCCGCCCGCGCGCAGAAAGCCGCGGATTTCGTCGCGAAACCGCGGCCACGCCGGCTCCTGTTCCAGGATCACGTGATTCCGGCTGTTGAGCGGCAGGAAGCGCGCACCCGGAATCGAGGTCGCCAGTTCGCGTCCCGCATTGAACGGCACAGCGGCGTCGTCGACGCTGTGCAGCACCAGCGTCGGGACCCTGACTGCCGGCAGCAGGTGGGTCGCGTCGATGTTGCCAAGGTCGGCCATGAGCCGCGCGGCGTTCTCCGGCGAGGTCGAAATCCTCTGCAGGTCGTTCCACCAGCGCCACTGCTCGAGGCTGCCGTCGGGAATGTACCAGGACGTGAATATCTGACGGAACGCCGGGTTCTCCTGGCCCCAGCCTTCCCGCACCAGGGTCAGCATCGCTTCGCGCTTGGCGATCTCGGACGGATTGCCGCGGGCGCGCCAGCCCCTGGCGTATCCGCCGTGCAGCACCATGCGCGTCACGCGCTCCGGGTGCCGCACCGCATAGCTGATCGCGACGGCGCAACCTTGCGAAATCCCGAGCAGCGGAAACCGCTCGAGCCCGGCGGCATCGACCACCGTTTCCAGATCGCGCACCAAAGCCTCGATCGAAAAATCATCGACATGCCAGTCCGAAAGCCCGTTGCCGCGCTCGTCATAGCGGATCAGGCGGAAGTCGGCGGTCAGCGCGCGCAGCAGGTGGCGCCAGACCGGGCTCTGCCAATCGTACTCCAAGTGGTTGAGCCAGTTCGCGGTCTTGACCAGCGGCGGCCCGGTGCCGGCGGTGGCATAGGCGATCCGAACGCCGTCGCTCGTCAGGCAGAAACGGATGTCCTGCTTGTCCTCATCTGCATTCGATGTCTCGCGCGCGGACGGGTCGGACATCGGGCCGCCGCCGAGTTGCCGCGGTTCCTTGAGCTTGGCGCGCGCTTTCAGGTAGAGCTCGGTGGTCGCCGGCTCCGGCACTGTGCCGAGTTCCCGCTTCAGGATGTCGCCGCATTGGCGATAGTGCCGGATGACGGCATTGTAGTTGCCGCAGTCCAGTTGCAGCCTCATCAGCAGGCGGTGCGCCTCCTCCAGCAGCGGATCCAGCGCCAGCGCGCGCTCGAGCGCCGCCGTGGCGGCGAGGGGATCACCGTCGGCGGCCTCCCGCCCGCCAAGCTTCATCAGCACCGAGACACCGATGTGATGGAAGCGCGACCGTTCCTGGGCAAGCCATTCGTCGAACATGGATTCGTGCAGCCCGAATCCTTCCAGCAAGCCACCGCGATAAAGGGCGGCCGCTGCTCGCAGGCTCTCGATATCGTCGCGCTTCACCAGATTCAGCAGATCGCCGACATCGGCGCTCGCCGCATCCGGGCGAACGGCGATCATTTCCCGATCCACAGTGAAAGGCTCGCATGCATTCCCGATCGCGCTGCGGATCGAGGTCAGGGTCTGGCTGAGACTGTGCCGGGCCTGCTTGTCGCCGCGGTCGCCCCAGAGCAGCCCCACCAGCCGTTCGCGGGGCTGGGCTTCGCCGGAACGGCAAAGCAGCAGTGCGAGCAATGCTTCCGCCTTGCGGGTCGGCAGGGCGAGGGCGGCCCCGTCCGGCCCGAATGCGGCAAATCCGCCAAGCAGCACCACACGAATCTGCGCCATGACTGACCTGCTTGTATCCCCGCGGCCGGTTTTGCACCCCGCCGGCTGCCGCGCGCTGTTCGATTCGAATGCCTCGACGGGCGAGTGCCTATGACAATCCTCATAGACGCGGCGTCCCGAAAGGCAATTGTGGACCTGGCCACACGAATTGTCGCGCTTTTGACGGCTTTTTGACAGGGGATTGCGCGTCCGCTGACGCCGCGGGTCTAGACGGTCGCACCATTTCCGCCGCCAAAGGAGACTCGTCATGGGAGGTATTCTTGCCGTCCTGTATGGACTCGCCGCATATGTAGCGTTTCTGGCCACATTCACGTACGCCATCGCGTTCGTGGGGAACATCGTCGTTCCCAAGACCATCGATTCCGGCACCCCGGGCCCCCTGGTCGAGAGCCTGATCGTCAATGTCGTGCTGCTCGGCATTTTCGCCGTCCAGCACAGCGTCATGGCGCGGCAGGGCTTCAAGCGCTGGTGGACCCGCATCGTGCCGAAGTCGGTCGAGCGCAGCACGTTCGTCCTGTTCGCGACCGCGGCGCTGGCATTGCTGCTGTGGCAATGGCGTCCGATGCCGGATGTCGTCTGGTCCGTGCAGGATCCGATCGCTGTCGCCGCGATGCAGGGTCTGTTCTGGCTCGGCTGGGCGATCCTGCTGCTGTCCACGTTCCTGCTCAACCATTTCGAACTGTTCGGCCTGCGGCAGGTGGTGGCGCGCCTCATGGGCTGGCAGACCCCGGAACCGCAGTTCCGCACGCCCTTCCTCTACAAGCGCGTGCGGCACCCGCTCTACCTGGGCTTCGTGATCGCGTTCTGGGCGGCGCCCACGATGACCGTGGGCCACCTGCTGTTCTCGGTGGCGACCACCGGCTACATCCTGATCGGCATCTTCTTCGAAGAGCGGGATCTGGTGAACCTGTTCGGCGACCAGTACCGCCGCTACCGCCGGCAGGTCTCGATGCTGTTCCCGCTGCCGGGCCGCCGGTACGATGCGGCGGAGTCCGGCCGCGGCGTGGAGCAGCGTCCGGTCGCGGCCAAGGGCCACTGAGCAGGCGCGACCGCACCAAAGGGGACGTGACTATGACCGCCCGCCGCATCGCCGGCGGGCGGAAGGAGATGATATGATTACCATCGTATGAAGCGGACGCATCAAGCAGGCGGCGAACGGCTCCGGTCCCCTGTCGCGGTTTTTCCACTGGCTGTTCGTGCACCGCCACCGGACAGTCGCCGTCGAGCGGCTGCCCGGCCATCTGCTGCTGGACATCGGCGCACACCGTCGGCACCAGTACCGGCGCGACCAGCAATTCCGCTGAGGGCGGCCGTCAGTCCAGCAGCGCCTTGGATTTGCCGCTCGCCGGTTTTTCATGGCCGGCGAGCATCACGAGGAAGTCGCCGAACGCGACCTGGCGCGACAGCCGGCGCGAGACGACGCAGCCTTTCATGCTGGCCTTGACCAGCGCCGGTCCCGATTCAAGATCGGGCGCGCTCGGATCGACGATCTCGGCCAGGACCTCGCCCGGCGAAACCCAGTCGCCGAGCTGCTGGCGATAGAGCAGCAGGCCGCCGGCCGGGCTGTCCAGCATCTCGAACGCGCGGAACTCGTTGAGGCCGTTCGGACGCTGCTTGGGCGCGGCGCCGGCAATGCAGCCGATGCGGCGCAAATAGCGGAGGAAGCCCTGGGCGTGACGCGCGGCCTGTTTCCGGTCGACGTCGAGCACGCCGCCCATCTCGAAGGCGAAGGCATGGCAGGCCAGCGGCACGCGCTCGCCGAACTCCGTCCGCAGCGTCTGCCAGGGCGCCAGAAAGCATTCGTCGAAGCAGCGAGCGCCATCGCCGTGGCCGCTCGGCTGCAGCGAATGGACCCCGACATCCGCCGCGAAGCGCCTGGCCTCGCCCCACAATTCGTCCGGCGCCATCATGTAGCTCAGCGCCTCGTCGTCGCAATGCAGGTCCGCCACCAGGTCGGCATCATAGGCGCGGCGGGCGAGCACGATGCGCTGCGCCATGACCGGGTTTTCCGGCTGCAGTGCTGCGACGCGACGCTTCAGCTCGCGCCGCACCAGCTCGGCATTCTCGCTTGCATCCTTGCCGATGCGCCTGCGCACGGCATCGGCGAGGCCGACCGTCAAGTCTGGCCAGGCGCGGTTGAAATTGGCGCCGGTGCGCAGCTCGAAGCGGCCCATGATCGCGCCGTTGAGCGCCTGGTCGATGCCCAAGGGATTGGCCAGCGGAACGACCACGATCTCGCCGGTGATCTCGCCGGTGCCTTCCGCCGCCGCCAGCAGCCTGCACAGCTCGCGCAGGACCATCATGCCCGCCGGCTCGTCGGCATGCAGTCCCGCCTGCAGATAGGCCTTCGGCCGCGCGCCGGGATTGCCGAAGGAGAAGACGCGCAGCTGGCGTTGGGTGCCCGGCATGGCGCCCGGCAGGCTGATGGTCTCGGCCGCGCTTGGCATGCGCGTCTCCCCGCAGGAAAAATCATGTATTGGCAAGGGTTTTCGGCCCGCGCGGCTTGCCCTGTCAAGGCGTGTTGCCCACGTGTATAAGGTCCGCGATGCCAGATGCCATGACCGAATCGACCACCGAACTCGACCTCAGATTTCCGTACTTCGCCGGCCTCAACGACCGGCAGCGCGCGGCCGTCCTGGCGCAGGACGGGCCGGTGCTGGTGCTGGCTGGCGCGGGGACGGGCAAGACCCGCGCTTTGACCACGCGGCTGGCGCACCTGCTGATGACGGGCAAGGCGCGGCCGTTCGAGATCATGGCCGTCACCTTCACCAACAAGGCCGCGGGCGAGATGAAGGCGCGCGTCGCGCACCTGATCGGCCGTCCGGTGGAGGGCTGGTGGCTCGGCACCTTCCACGCGCTGGCGGCGCGGATCCTGCGCCAGCATGCGGAGGCGGCGGGGCTCAAGCCCAACTTCACCATCATCGACACCGACGACCAGTTGCGGCTCGTCAAGCAGATCATCCAGGCCGAAGGGCTCGACAGCCAGAAATGGCCCTCGCGCGTGGTGCACGGCATCATCGAGCGCTGGAAGGACCGCGGCCTCACGCCGGACAAGGTGAGTGCGGCGGAGCAGGCGGAGGTCGGCGGCGGGCGCATCCTCGGCATCTACCGCGAGTACCAGCAGCGCCTCGCGACGCTCAACGCGTGCGATTTCGGCGACCTGCTGCTGCACAATGTCTCTTTGTTCAGCCGCGAGCCGGAGATCCTCGCGCGCTACCAGAAGCAGTTCCGCTACGTCCTGGTCGACGAGTACCAGGACAGCAACGTGGTGCAGTATCTCTGGCTGCGGCTGCTGGCCCAGGCCCACCGCAACATCTGCGTGGTGGGCGACGATGACCAGTCGATCTATGGCTGGCGCGGTGCGGAGGTGGAGAATATCCTGCGCTTCGAGCATGACTTTCCCGGCGCCAAGGTGATCCGGCTGGAGCAGAACTACCGCTCGACGCCGCACATCCTCGCCGCCGCATCGGGCCTGATCGCGCAGAACGAGGGGCGGCTCGGCAAGACCCTGTGGACCGATGTGGCCGAGGGCGAGAAGGTGAAGCTGACGGCAGCCTGGGACGGCGAAGAGGAGGCGCGCAAGATCGGCGAGGAGATCGAGGCCTTCCAGCGCAAGGGCGTCTCGCTCAACGACATCGCCATCCTGGTGCGCGCCGGCTTCCAGACCCGCGAATTCGAGGAGCGCTTCATCACCCTGGGCCTGCGCTACCGGGTGATCGGCGGCCCTCGCTTCTACGAGCGGCAGGAGATCCGCGATGCGCTGGCCTATCTGCGGCTCATCAACCAGCCGGATGACGGCCTCGCCTTCGAGCGCATCGTCAACGTGCCGAGGCGCGGCCTCGGCGATGCGACGCTGAAGCAGGTGAATGACGCCGCGCGCGCACTGAACGTCTCGCTGCCCGAGGCGGCGCGCCGGATCGTGGAGACCGACGAGCTGAAGCCCGCGCCGCGCCGCAACCTGGGGCAGCTGGTGCGCGATCTCGAGACCTGGCGCCAGCTCGCGGAGACCACCCCGCATCCCGAACTGGCGCAGATCGTGCTGGACGAATCCGGCTATACCGCGATGTGGCAGAACGACAAGTCGATCGAGGCGCCGGGGCGGCTGGAGAACCTCAAGGAGCTGATCCACGCGCTGGAGGAGTTCGACAACCTGGGCGGCTTCCTGGAACACGTCTCGCTGGTGATGGAGAATGCCGCGGCGGGCGACGGCGAGATGGTCACCATCATGACCTTGCACGGCGCCAAGGGGCTGGAGTTCGACATCGTGTTCCTGCCGGGCTGGGAGGAGGGTTTGTTCCCCTCGCAGCGCTCGCTGGACGAAAACGGCATCAAGGGGCTGGAGGAGGAGCGGCGCCTCGCCTATGTCGGCATCACGCGCGCGCGCAAGCGGGCGCTGATCTCCTACGCCGCCAACCGGCGCGTCCACAACATGTGGCAGAACGCGCTGCCCTCGCGCTTCATCGCCGAGCTTCCGGCGGCGCATATCGAGCGCGAGGACGATCAGCTCTGGC
>DASSBF010000079.1:0-23077 GCA_035699005.1 Dongiaceae bacterium | reverse complement strand
CCAGTTGAGGCGCGCCGCGCACTGCTCGATATGGGTCGACTTGCCGGTGCCGTGATAGCCCTGGATCATGACGCGGCGGTTGTAGGCAAAGCCCGCCAGGATCGCCATCGTGGTGTCGTGGTCGAAGCGGTAGCTCTCGTCCACATCCGGCACGTGCTCGGACTTCTGGCTGAAGCCCGGCACCTGCATCTCGGAATCGAGCCCGAACACCTGACGCACCGAAATGGTGATGTCGGGCAGGGTCGATGTTTCCGCCGGGGCCGCGGTGAAGGTCGCCATCTCGATATTCCCAGTTCTTTGAATGACGCGGTGTTTTTAGCCGATTCCAGGGAGTGAGGCTAGGCCATGGCCGACGCGGGGAATTGCACCAGCGTCAACCCGGCCATGCGCCAAGCCAGCCCTCGGATCAGCGGACCGCCACGGTTTTCAGCATGCCGTAGGCCTGGTTCACCACCTTCAACCGCTCTTCGGCGGATTTGTCGCCGCCATTGGCGTCCGGGTGCAATTTCTTGACCAGGGTGCGATAGCGGGTGCGGATCTCCTGCATGGTCACCGGCGGCGTCAGCTCGAGGACCGCCAGCGCCTGCTCTTCCTGGCTGAGGCGCGCATTGCGCCGGCGCATCTCGCGCTCGCGTTTTTCCTTGGCGGCGGCGCCGTTCAACGCTTCCGCCACGTCGTCGGGAATGAACGCCGAATCCACCCGATAGGTGCGCCCGCCCGGACCATGCGCGCCCCACTTGCCGAGCGGCCAGGTGGGCCGGCCGCCGACCACGTCGTTGCGCACGTGGCGCTCGATCTCCGCCTGGCTCATGCCGGCGTAGTAGTCCCACGCCTTGTTGTAGTCGCGCACGTGGTCGAGGCAGAACCAGAAATAGTCGTTGAGCTGCGTGCGCGATTTCGGCGCGCGGTAGACGCCGGGCTGCTTGCAGTCCGGATGCTGGCAGTGGGTCGGCTGCGGCGGCGTCTCCGGCTCATAGAAGCGCGGCCGCCGCTTGCGCGGCGCGTCGCTTTGCGCCTGTCGCGCGGTCTGCGTTCCTTCCGTGCCGAGCTTGTTCATGCTGACAGTATGGGAAGACCTGCCGCCACTGGCAAGCGAAAGGCGCGATTCTCCAGGCGCAAATACTCCGTTCCTCTTCCGATGCGCAGGGCGTAGAATCGACTGAAGGCGGGGGAGGCTCCAGGGCAATGAAAGTCATCGGCGTCGGCGTTGGCCGGACCGGCACCTATTCGCTCAAGCTCGCAATCGAGCGGCTGGGCGTCGGGCCGTGCCATCACATGGAAGCAGTGCTGCACAACATGCCCATTCAAGTCCCGCTGTGGGCCGCCGCCGTTGGGGGCCGCGCGGACTGGCAGGCGATCTACAAGGGCTACGAGAGTGCCGTCGACTGGCCCACCGCCGGCTTCTTCCGCGAGCTGAATGCAGCCTATCCTTCGGCCAGGTTCATCCTGACCCATCGCAGTCCGGATAGCTGGGTGCAAAGCTTCTCGGAGACGATATACAAGCTGCTTGGCTCGAAAGACGCGGCCCCGAAGGAGTTGCAGCCTCTCCTCGACATGGTCACGGGGGTCATCGCCAAGACCGGCTTTCCCAAAGGCCTGGACGAGGCTGCCCTGGCGCGCGCCTTTGTCGCTCACAATGACGCCGTCATGGCGACGATCCCGGCGCATCGCTTGCTGGTCTATCAGGTGAAGGACGGCTGGGGTCCCCTCTGTGCATTCCTCGGCGTTCGGGAGCCCGCCGATCCGTTTCCCCGCACCAATGATCGCGTCGAGTTCTGGGATCGAGTCTCCAGCACGAAATGACGGAACGGCGGTTATGACGCGGTGCTTTTACCGCCGCCGCGCGTCGCCGACGGCGATCGCCGCAACGCCCAGGAAGATGAGAACGCCGCCGAGGATGAGGCTGGGCGGCAAGGCCTCGCCCAGCCACAGGGTCGATGCGATCAGGCCCCAAGCCGGCACGGCGAGATAGGACAGCGAAATCGTGCTCGACGGCAGCGCGCGCTGCAGGCTGACCGACGCCCAGAACGCGAAGGCGGTGGCGAGCGGGCCATTGTACACCAGCATCCAGGTCAGCTGCCACGTCCACTCCGCGCGGAACGGCCCCTCGATCATCCAGGCGACCAGCACCATCGGCACCAGCAGCAGCGCCATCTGGAACGGCGCCAACTGCAGCGGCGACAGGTGCCATCGGTGCCGGCGGGTATGCAGGATCGCGACCGCCCACATGATCGCGCCGATCAGCAGCAGCCCGTTGCCGAGCAACTGCTTGTGATCCGACCAGTCGATGCTGGCGGGATTGAGCAGCACAATGAGACCGGCCAGGCCGGCAATCATCCCGACCGCCCGCCAGCGGGTCAGCTTCTCGCCGAAGAACAGGATCGCCGCGGGCAACACCCAGAGCGGCGATGTGTAGGAGAGAATAGCCGAGCGGCCGGCCGGGACGAACTGCAGCCCGATCGCGGTCAGCGCCATGAACACATACATCTGGAAGAACGAGACCGACCAGATGACCGGCCAGTCGGCGCGGGTCGGCCTGGCCAGCCGGCCGGTCGCGAGCAGCACGCCGAACAGGCAGATGGCGCCGAGCGCCAGGCGCGCGACCACGAACCAGATCGGCGGCATCAGCTGCACGACGATCTTCATGATCGGCCAGTTGAGGCCCCAGATCAGCACCAGCAGCGCGAACACCGCATAGGCGGCGGTGCGCGAGAGCGGCCTGCTGGCTTGGGGCGTGGAAACCGTTGCGTCGTTCACCGCGATCTGGCGTATTGGTCGGATTGTTTACGAGGAGTCGATCGAAGGCAGCACTATGGGCGAGGTCGCAGACCGGATCGAACGCAAATTGCGCATGGCCTTCCAGCCGGAAACGCTGAGCGTCACCGACGAGAGCAACCTGCATCACGGCCACGCCGGCTGGCGCGAAAGCGGCGAGACGCATTTCCGCGTGGAGATCACCGCAACCGCCTTCGCCGGCAAGTCGCGCGTCGAACGCCAGCGCGCGGTCTACCAGGTGCTCGCCGAGGATCTCGCCGGCCCGGTGCACGCGCTGGCGCTGACGGCGAACGCGCCGGAGAAGTGAGCCGCAATATCGCCGCTGCGCCAGCCCCTTCCCCCGTGTGGAGGGAAGGTTGGGATGGGGGGTGATGCAGCGCTGCGGCCCCGAAGTCTTGCGCTCTATCGAGCGCGCGTGGCTCTCGCCACGCGACCCCCCATCCAGCTTCGCCTAAGCTCGCTCGCGCTCGCTAAGGCTCCGCATCCTTCCCCCACAAGGGGGGAAGGAAATTTTTCTTCGCGAGTTCGAAGGAACGTCACGGGAAGACCTACTTCCCCGCCTCGTAGAACTGCGGATAGTGCGTGCGCACGACCTCGCCGTCGCTGGCGAGGGCGTGGCAGGAATCGATGAAGCCGGGCTTGCGGCCCGGCGCGGCCTCCGGACTGGGCGGACCTTCGCTGCTGCTCTGGCCCGTTTCGCGCTTGTGGCGCTCCTGCCAGCCATAGAGCGTCTGGAACGCGACCGTCGCCATCGCGCGCAGCATCTCGACATGATGGACACAGCCGTTCCGGCCGCCGAACTTCTCCCGCAGGATGCGCGACCAGCCGCGCCCGACCCGCTCGCCCTTGAGCGCCGCGAAAGCCGGCGTGATGGCGGGGCAGATCTGGTACGGCCCGGCCGCCGTCACGCATTCCACCTCGCGGATGATGAACCGCTCGTCCAGCGTCAGGCGGATGCGCATGTCGTGGATCGGCTCGCCCTCCGCGATGCGGCCGCGCCATTCGCTGGGGAAGGAATAGCTCTTGGCGTCGGTCATCCGCCCTTCGATGTCGAACAGCCCGTCGGCGCGCCGATAGCCGGCGAACTGGTAGTTCCGGAAATGCTGGGCCTCGCGCGGGACCGGCACGCTCAGGGCCGCGCTGCTGGAATCCGGCATCTCGATGTCTCCAATGATGGTCTCACAGCCTCAGATGGCGGTGCGCGCGGCGCGGATCAAGCCTGCCCGCCGGCCTGCCGCTGCGCCGGCTCGTCTCTCTCGCCATTCGCCTGCTTCGATTCCAGCGGCGTCACGCGGATCTTGCGGATCTGGTTGCGCTGGCGCTCCAGGATCTCGAAGCGCAGGTTGTAGAAGGTGAAGACCTGGCCCTGCAGCGGGATCTGCCGCGCCTCGTGCAGGACGAGGCCGGCCAAGGTCGATGCCTCCTCGTCGGGCAGCCCCCAATCGAACTCCCGGTTGAGGTCGCGCAGGGTGACGCTGCCGTCGACGATGAAGCTGCCTTCCTCCTCCTGCACCACGCCCTCGACCTTCATGTCGTGCTCGTCCGCGATGTCGCCGACGATCTCCTCGAGGATGTCCTCCAGCGTCACCACGCCCATCAGCGCGCCGTATTCGTCGACCACGATCGCGAAATGCTCGCGCCTGGTCTTGAAGGCCTCGAGCTGCTTCAGGAGCGTGGTGCCCTCGGGGATGAACCAGGGCTTGGCGGACAGCGCCACGACGTCGATGCCCTGCAGGCGCCAGCTGTTGTTGTGCAGCGCGCGCAGCAGCCCCTTGGCATGCAGCACGCCGATGATGTTGTCCGGTTCCTTGCGCCACAGCGGGATGCGGGTGTGCGGGCTGTCCAGCACCTGGCGCACGAGCTGGTCCGGCGGCAGGTCGGCGTCGATCATGGTCACGTTGCGCCGGTGAATCATGATGTCGGAGACCGGCACCTCGTCCAGGTCGAGGATGGAGTGCAGCATCGCGCCGGCTTCGCGGATCTCCTCCGTCGATTCGGAGTGCAGGTCGATGGCGCCGCGCAGCTCCTCGATGCTCTCCTGCGCGCCCGGCTCGCGCTCGACCTTGACGCCGAACAGCCCCAGCACGCCGTTGATGATGATCTGCGTCAGGTGCGTGACGGGATAGGCGACCTTGATCAGGACATTGACGATGCCGACCACCGCCAGCGACATGCGCTCGGCATTGTTGATGGCATAGGTCTTCGGCAGCACTTCGCTGAAGATGAAGATGACCGCGGTGATGCAGAGGGCCGCGACCAGCGGCAGCGCGCCGCCCGCACCCTCGAAATACTTGGCGAACATCACGGTGGTGATTGCCGCGGCGGCGTTGTTGACGAAGGTGTTGCCGAGCAGGACAGTGGCGATCACGCGCTCCATCTGGTTCTGCAGCCGCTCGAGCTTGACCGCGCGCCGGTCGCCCTGGCCGGACAGCGCATAGATGCGCGCCCGCGATGCCGCTGTGATGGCGGTCTCCGAGCCGGAGAAGAAGGCCGACATGCAGAGCAGCGCCAGCAGGCTGAGGAGTTCGACGATCATGGTCGTGATCCGATCATCCGGTGAAATCGTGAGGAGCCATGGGGTCTAGGCGGCGATGGCTTCGTCCAGCATGGCGGCGACATCGGCCAGCTCCACATGGGCCGGCGTGAAGGCCCGCCCGATGCCGCGCGTGAGGACGAAGCCGATGCGCCCGTCCTTCACCTTCTTATCCTGCGCCATGTGCTCGATCAGGCGCGCCGACGACCAGCTCCGCCCGTCGATCCACGCCGGCGAGGTCGGCAGGCCGATGCTCGCCAGGTGCCGCTGCACCCGCGCCGCGTCCTCCAGCGCGCAGAGCCCCAGCCGCGCCGACAGGTCGTACGCCATCACCATGCCGATGGCGACCGCCTCGCCATGCAGCAGGTCGTCCGAATAGCCGCACTCGGCCTCCAGCGCATGGCCGAAGGTGTGGCCGAGATTGAGCAGCGCCCGCGCCCCGGATTCCTTCTCGTCGGCGCCGACGATCGCCGCCTTGGCCCGGCAGCTCGCCGCGATCGCGGCGCGGCGCGCACTGGCTTCGCCCGAGATGATCCCCGCACCGTGCCCCTCGCACCACGCGAAGAAGGCGGGATCGTTGATGAGGCCGTATTTCACCACCTCCGCATAGCCCGCCAGCAGCTCGCGCCGCGGCAGGGTGTCGAGCACCTCGATGTCGGCCAGCACCAGGCGCGGCTGGTGGAAGGCGCCGACCAGGTTCTTGCCCTGCGCGGCGTTGATGCCGGTCTTGCCGCCGACCGAGGAATCGACCTGCGCCAGCAGGGTGGTGGGGATCTGGATGAAATCGATCCCGCGCAGCACGATCGCGGCGGCGAATCCCGTCAGGTCGCCGATCACCCCACCGCCCAGGGCGATCAGCGTGGCCGAGCGCTCGACCTTCAGGTCGAGCAGCCGGCCGCACAGGGATTCGATCTCGCGGAAGCTCTTGGTGCCTTCGCCGGCCGCCAGCACGATCGCTTCGCTCGCGATGCCGGCGCCGCGCAGCGAATGCTGCAGCTCGTCGAGGTACCAGCGCGCCACGGTGGCGTCCGTCACGATCACCGCGCGCTTTTGCTTCAGCACGGGCGCGACCAGCTCGCCCGCGCGGGCGACCAGTCCGCCGCCGATCCTGATGTCATAGCTGCGGGTTCCCAGCTCGACGCGCACCACGTCGACCGCCGAACGATCGATGATGGTCATGGCCGGATGGCCGCGTCCGGCCTGCTCCCGTCCGGTCCGCCGAGTCCCGCCTCGATCGCCTGCAGCACGCGCTGCACCGTCACCTCCGGCGGCCCGTCCGCGCTGTCGACCGTGAGGTCGGCTTCGGCATAGACCGGATGGCGCAGCGCGATCAGCTCGCCGAGCTTGGCGCGCGGATCGACGTTCTGCAGCAGCGGCCGGTCGCTGCGCCGGCCGATCCGCTTCAGCAGCTGCTCGAGCTCGGCCTTCAGCCAGATCGACAATGCGCGCTCCTTGATGAGCGCACGGGTGGAAGGGTCCATGAACGCGCCGCCGCCCGTCGCCAGGACGTGCATGGGATTGCCGAGCAGGCGCTGGATCACCCGCCGCTCGCCGTCGCGGAACACCTTCTCGCCGTGGACCGCGAAAATGTCCGAGATCGAGCAGCCGCCCGCCGCCGCCTCGATCTCGCGGTCGGCATCGACGAACGGCAGGCCGAGGCAGGCGGCCAGCCGCTTGCCGACGCAGCTCTTGCCCGCACCCATCAGCCCGACCAGGACGATGCTCTTGTTGAGGCGCTGCGCGATCGCCTGTGCCGGCACCTGCGCGGCCTTCGCACGCGCGCCCGGCCGAGCGTGCGGAAGCGTCGCCCCGTCGCCATTCGGCTGCGCCGAGCCGCCCGGATTCACCGTGGCCTCGCCTGGATGTGACGTGTTTTGGCCATATTTGGACACTAGCATGAATCGAAAGCCCTGTGGCAAGTTACACCCCGTCCGCAGCGGCCTCGAATCGGGTGTATGTCGCGGATTTCATGGAAGAATTGATCGATCTCCAGAGGGCGAAGTCATAGCATGGGCAAGCTGGTGCTGGTTCTGGTGGTGCTGCTTCTGGTCGGGGCCGGAGGCATGGCGGCGTTCCTGGCGTACTGGGAGCCGCCGATGCAATCCGGCACGTTGGAGATTCCGATCCCGAATGACCGCCTTTCGCTGCAATAGCGTCGCGCGCGCCGGCGTCGGAGCCGTTGCGGTCGCCGTGCTGATCCTTACCGCCCTGCCGGCGCCGTCCTTCGCACTCTCTGATCCGACGCCGATCGGGCTGCCGAACAACCCGCCGGGCAGCCAGCCCGCTGGCCAGCCCGGCTATCCGCCGCCCGCACCGGATCAGGGTTCGACGGAAACTCAAGGCGGCATCGGCAGCGCACCGTTGCCGCCGCTGCCGATGCCTGCGCCGGGCGCCGAGCCGACGGTACTGCCCGAGTCCGGCGTGCAGCCCGCTGCCACCGGCGGCAATGCCCCGCAAGCCGCGCCCGCGGCCGAGGCAGCCGGCGCGCCGGGCCTGCTGGATGACGGCAATGGCGGTCTTGGCGCCGGCATCTGGCAGGGCTCGAGCGGCGCGGAATTGATCGCGCTCATTCCGAAGCTGCCGGCGCCGCAGACGCAGCCTTCCTTGCGCGACCTGCAACTGCGCCTGCTGCTGACCAAGGCTGCCGGGCCGAACGCGAGCGTTGGGATCGACCCACTGGTGCCGCTCCGGGCCGAGCGGCTGCACGCGATGGGCTTCAGCACGGAGGCGATGCTGCTGACCAGGGGAGTTGCTGCCGCGGCGGTCGACCCCCGGGATGCGTTCGAGAAGGCGCTGACCGCCCAGGACACCGACACCGCCTGCGCCAAGGTCGATGAGGCCATCGCCGGCCAGCAGATCATGGACCTCTATTGGCGCAAGGCCTTGGTGTTCTGCCAGATCGCGCGCCGGCAGAGCGATCAGGCGAGCCTCGGCCTCGACCTGCTGCGCGAGACTGCCGGCAAGGATGCGGCGACCAAGGATTTCATCGCGCTCGCGGCGGTGCTGCTGGGCGAAGGCAAGGCCAAGAAGCTGAAGCTCGTCAGCACGCCCGATCCGCTGCTGGCGGCGATGATGTCGAAAGCGGGATTGAAGCCCGGCGCCGTGCAAAGCGCGGAGCCGCCGAAGCCGACCGGTCTCGCGGGTGCCGCGGCGGCCGCGCGCGATGACTCGCTGCCCTTGAACGCGCGGATCGAAGCGGCGGAACTCGCCTTCGGCGGCGGACTTGTCACGGCGGACGAGCTGACCGCGCTGTATCGCCAGGCCAAGTTCACCGGCGATCCGCTGGCGATGCCGGATTCGCCGATGATGCGCGCACAGCTCTATCAGGCCGCCGACCAGGCGTTCGATCCGGTGCGGCGTGCGCAGTTCGTGCAGCGCGCGCTGGTGAACGCGCGGGCGCGGAGCACCTATTTCGCCCAAGGGGCGATCTATCGTCCGATCGCCGACCGGATCACGCCGGCGCCGAACCTCGCCTGGTTCGCGCCGGAGGCGGCGCGCCTCATGCTCTGGTCCGGCAACCTCGAGCGCGGCGGCTTCTGGCTCAATCTCGCGCAGGGCTCGTCGGCGGCCCAGCCGGACGTCGCGCGCGCTATTCCGGGGCTGCAGATCCTGGCGCAGATGGCGGGCCTCAGCGGCAGCTATCAGCCCGATCCGGTGATGGCCTGGCAACAGGCCGGCGGCAATCCGGGCACCGCGGAGCGCCTGCGCGGCATCCAGGCGGGGCTTGGCCTGCCCGGCGGCATAGCGCCCCCCGCCAGCGGCGATGCGGCGGCGATCGGCGAGGCTGCGCAAGCCGGCCGGCGCGGCGAAACGGTCCTGCTGGCCCTGGTGGCGCTCGGCGGCCGCGGCCTCGCGGCGACCGACAGCGCGACGCTGGCGCAATCGCTGGGCGGGCTCGGCGCCGTCGGCTTGAAGGACGAGGCGCGGCGCATCGGCCTGGAAGCGGCGATCCTGGCGGGATTGTAAGGTGGGCCGCCAGCGCGCCCTGGCGCTCGACGAAACGGTTCCGGCGACCCGTCACTGGGACGTGTTCCACGAAATGCTGACGGCGGAACGCAATGCCTCCGCCAACACGCGCGAGGCCTATCGCCAGGATCTGCGGCACCTGGAAGCCCACCTCGCCGGCCAATGCGATGTCGCCGACGCTTCGGTCGATGCGCTTCGGGCCTATCTGGCGGCGCTGAGCCGGCAGAAGCTGAAGCCGGCGACCGCTGCGCGCCGCCTCAGCGCGCTCCGGCAGTATTTCAAGTTCCTGGTGACCGAGGGATTGCGCACCGACGATCCGACCGTAGCGCTGGATGCGCCGAAACGCGGCCGGCCGCTGCCCAAGGTGCTGAGCGAGACCGAGGTCGCGTCGATGATCGAGGCCGCGGGGCGCGAGGACAAGGCGGCGGCGCTGCGTCTCGGCGCACTGATCGAGCTGATCTATGCCAGCGGCCTGCGCGTCTCCGAACTGGTCAGCCTGCCGCTCGCCGCCGCCAAGCGCGACCAGCCGTTCCTGCTGGTGCGCGGCAAGGGTTCGAAGGAGCGGCTGGTGCCGCTCAACGACGCCGCCAAGCGCGCGTTGGCAGTGTATCTGGAAGTGCGGCCCAGGTTCCTGCCGCGCTCGGCCAAGGCTTCCCCTTGGTTGTTCCCCTCGCGCGGCGGCAGCGGCCACCTGACGCGCCAGCGCCTGGGCCAGCTGCTGAAAGACGCCGCGACCGCGGCCGGCATCGACCCGTCGCGCGTCTCGCCGCATGTGCTGCGCCATGCCTTCGCCACCCACCTCCTGGATCACGGCGCCGATCTGCGCGCCTTGCAGAAGATGCTCGGCCATGCCGACATCGCGACCACGCAGATCTATACCCACGTCGCGACCGGGCGTCTCGCCGCCCTGGTGGCCGAAGCGCATCCCCTCGCAAGGGCGTCGCGATCGCGCAAGCAATGATCGCGCCGGAATGGCCATTGGGACGGTGCCGGGATTGACAGTCTGGCTCCAGGCCGCCAAAACCACGGCATATCGTTAACGATGCGTCGGGCGCCCACCCGGCGCGTTAACCATTCGGGGATTCCCATGAGCTTCAAGATCGTCGAGCAGGCGCCGGCCCGGTTGAATCGCAGCGAGCTGGCGGTCCCCGGTTCGCAGCCCAACCTGTTCGAGAAGGCCGCCAGGTCGGCGGCCGATGTCGTGTTTCTCGATCTCGAGGATGCGGTGGCGCCCGACGACAAGCCGCAGGCGCGCAAGAACATCGTCCAGGCGCTGCGCGACATCGACTGGGGCAGCAAGACCCTGTCGGTGCGCATCAACGGCCTCGACACCCATTTCATGTACCGCGACGTGGTCGACGTGATGGAGCAGGGCGGCGAGCGCCTCGACCTCATCATGATCCCGAAGGTCGGCACCGCCAACGACGTCTATGCCGTCGACATGCTGGTGACCCAGTGCGAGGCCGCCGCGAAGCGCAAGAAGCGCATCGGATTCGAGATGATCATCGAGACCGCGCTCGGCATGCAGAACGTGCACGAGATCGCCGCCGCCTCGAAGCGCAACGAGAGCCTGCATTTCGGGGTCGCGGACTACGCCGCCTCGACCAAGGCGCGCACCACCAACATCGGCGGCGCGAACCCGAGCTACGCGATCCTTACCGACAAGGACGAGACAGGCCGCCGCGACACCCATTGGGGCGACATGTGGCACTACGCCGTCGCGCGCATGGTGGTGGCGGCGCGCGCCAACGGTCTCAGGCCGATCGACGGGCCGTTCGGCGACTTCTCCGATTCCGACGGCTACCGCGCCGCCGGCGACCGGGCCGGCGTGCTCGGCTGCGAAGGCAAGTGGGCGATCCATCCCAACCAGGTCGCGCTCGCCAATGAGCTGTTCTCGCCCAGCGATGCGGAAGTCACCAAGGCGCGGCGCATCCTGGAGGCGATGGCACAGGCGCAGAAGGAAGGCCGCGGCGCGGTCGCGCTCGATGGCCGCCTGATCGACCTCGCGTCGATCCGCCAGGCGGAGGTCCTGGTCGCCAAGGCCCAGCAGATCGCCGGCACGCACTGACAGCGGCCGCGCGGGCGCAGGGCATGCCGACCTTTCTCGACTTCGAAAAGCCGATCGCCGAGCTGGAAGGCAAGATCGCCGAATTGCGGCATCTCTCGAACGCCGATGACATCAACATCGCGGAGGAGATTTCACGCCTGCAGGTGAAGGCCGACAGGCTGCTGAAGCAGACCTATGCGAAGCTCTCCGCCTGGCAGAAGACCCAGGTGGCGCGCCACCCGGAGCGGCCGCACTTCTTCGACTATGTCGGCGCGCTGGTGGAGGATTTCGTGCCGCTGGCGGGCGACCGATCGTTCGCCGACGACAAGGCGATCCAGGGCGGGCTGGGGCGCCTGCGCGGGATACCCATCGTCATCATGGGCCACGAGAAGGGCACCGACACCTCGACCCGCGTGAAGCACAATTTCGGCATGGCGAAGCCCGAAGGCTACCGCAAGGCCGTGCGCCTGATGGAGCTCGCCGACCGCTTCGCGCTGCCGGTGGTGACCCTGGTCGATACGCCCGGCGCCTATCCCGGCGTCGAAGCGGAGGCGCGCGGCCAGGCCGAGGCGATCGCGCGCTCGATCGAGGCGTGCCTGAAGGTAAGGGCGCCGTTCGTCTCCGCCATCATCGGCGAAGGCGGCAGCGGCGGCGCGATCGCGCTCGCCGCCGCCAACCATGTCATCATGCTGGAGCATTCGGTCTATTCCGTGATCTCGCCGGAAGGCTGTGCTTCCATCCTGTGGCGCAGCGCGACCAATGCGCAGGAGGCGGCCGAGGCCTTGAAGCTGACCGCCTCCGATCTCAAGGCGCTCGGCGTCATCGACGAGATCGTGGCGGAGCCTCTGGGCGGCTCGCACCGCGCCAAGGACGAGGCCATCGCGGCTCTAGGCGACGCCGTGGAGCGTGCGCTACAATCCATGATGAACCAGGACGGCATCGCGTTGCGCGAACAGCGGCGTGACAAGTTCCTGGACATGGGGCGGCGCGGCCTGACCGCGTAAAAGGGCGCCCCGCGCAACGGCGAGGCAGAGGGCAACATGCGCTTGGAGATCAATGCGGCAACGCCGATGCTCGCGGCGGCAGGGGTGCTGATTGTGGGGTGCAGCTTGCTGGCAAGCGTGCCGCACGCGGCAGCGCAATCCTTCGCCGGCATGGGCATGGTGGACTTCGAGGCGGCGCGCGACAGCTTTTTCCAATCGGCCGATCACGACGGCGATTTCGCCTTGTCCAGCGAAGAGCAGTTGAACGCGCTGGGCAGCGGCAACGCCGATCTGTTCGAATGCGACGACGTCGATGGCGACGGACAATGCAGCTACCAGGAGTTCCTCGATTCCGGCATGACCGTTTTCGATCAGTTCGACGTGAACCGCGATGGCCGGCTGACCGCGGACGAACTGCAATAATCCCAGCACGTTAGCCTTTTCGCAGGGTTTCCCGGCCGGGTTCGTTAGACTTGGCAGAGGGTCGCTTTCGGCCCGCAGTCAAGCAAGGAACCAATATGCGCAAGGCTTTTGCACTCGCGATTTCTGCCGGCCTCCTGAGCGCCCTCGGCGGCGCCGCGATGGCCGACAAGGGTCCGGGCATGTTCGAACGCTCCGACGCCAACGGCGACGGTTTCGTCTCCAAGGATGAGTTTGCGGCCGGCCACACCGCAATGTTCGCGAAGCTCGATGCCAATGGCGACGGCTTCATCGACCAGGGCGAGTTGGACAAGGCGCGCGAAGCCTGGCACCAGCAGCACATGAAGCCGGCGCAGGATGAAGGTGCGCAGCAGCCGCAGGGCAGCGAGGCTTCGCAGCCCACGCCCGAGACCAAGCGGCATCATGGCTTCATGGAGCGGATGGACGCCGACAAGGACGGCAAGGTCTCGGCCGCCGAGTTTGCCGCGGCCGGCGACCGGATGTTCACCAGGCTCGACAAGAATGCCGACGGCAAGCTGGCCCAGGACGAGATGCGGCATCATCACAAGCGGCCGCAGGATGCACCGGCAAGCGGAGACGCTCCGGCGCAGTAGGCGGAACGAGAGGGGATTCGCGCCATGGCGGCGCGGACGACATGATACAAGAGATGGCGTTGGCGACAGCGGCGGGGGCGTGGAGCGTGCAGGCGGCGGAACTGGTCGATGGCGACGCGGAGCTGTTGCGGGCCGTTGCCGGCGGCGACCGCGCGGCCTTCGACCGGTTGTCGCGGCGCCATCTCGATCGCGCCTATGGGGTCGCCCTGCGCATGACCGGCAGCCGCGCGGACGCGGAGGACGTCGTGCAGGACGTGTTCCTGCGCCTGTGGCTGAAGCCCGAGGCCTGGCGTCCGGGCCAGGCGCAGTTCTCGACCTGGCTCTACCGCGTGGTCGTCAACCGCTGCCTCGATCTGAAGCGCCGGCCGAAGGGCACCGAGCTCGACGCGATCGAGGAGCCGCAGGATCCGGACAGCAACGCCGAAGACGGCCTGATGCAGGCGGAGCGCGGCCGGGCACTGGAATCGGCGGTCGCGCTGCTGCCGGAACGCCAGCGCGCGGCGATCGTGCTGACCTACACGGCGGGCTTGCGCAATGCCGAGGCGGCCTCGGCGATGGATATCTCGGTCAAGGCCTTTGAGGCCCTGCTGGTACGGGCGAAGCGTGAGTTGCGCGATCACCTGGCGGGGCAAGGATGGATGCAGCCATGACGGAACGTGATGCTTTTGAACGGGACCTGGGGCAATCGATGGCGCCGCGGCCGGCGCCGGCGGAATTGCAGCGGCGGGTCGCGCGCATTCCGCTCGAGCACCCGCGGCCGCTCGGGGAACGCCCGGTGCGCTGGTGGCGGAGTTGGCTCGGTGCCGCGTCGGCGCCGTGGGCCGTGAGCCTGGCGGGAGCGCTGGCGTCGCTCGCGGTCGGCTTCTGGCTGGGCTTCAGCGGCCTTGCCGATACCGCCGACACCAGCGACGTCGCCTCGGCGGGCAATGACGAGGAACTGGTGGCGCTGGTGTTTCCCAGCGTGCCGATGACGATTGGAGAGCAGCAATGACCTTGACCGGCCGTACGGGGACGGCGGTGGTGGTGGCAGCGATCGTCTCGCTGTGCCTCAACATGCTGTTGGCGGGCGTGATGATCGGCGGCCATTGGCACGGTGGGCCGGGGCGGCACGGCGATGGGCCGTTCTGGACCCGCCTGCCGGAAGAGGCCCGCCCCGTCGTCAAAAATGTGTTCGAAGCCCATAAGGCGGAGTTCGACACGCACCGCAAGGCGGTGGAGCAAGCCAAGCTCAAGGTGGCGGAACTCCTGAAGGCGCCCACGATCGATCAAACCCAGCTTAACCAGGCGCTGGAGGAGCTGTCGCGAGAGACCCAGGCGATGCAGCAGTTCGGCCACCAGGTCCTGATCGACATCGCGCAGAAGCTGCCGCCGGACCTGCGGCGGGAGATGGCCGACCGCTGGGCCAAGGACCGCTTCCGGAGATCGGCCGAGCCATGACCGCAGTCCAGGCCCTGACCGCGACGCAGCGTTTCGGGCTTGGCGCAAGGCCTGGCGACCTCGCGCAGGTGGCGGGCGGAACGGATCATGGAACGGCGAGCTGCGCGTTCCTGATGGGCGGCGCGACCGAGGGCGGCCGGGTGCTGGCGGACTGGCCGGGCCTCGATCGCAGCCGGCTCTACCAGGGGCGCGACCTCGCCCCGACCATGGATCTGCGCGCGCTCGCCAAGGGCGTGCTGCAGGACCATCTCGGCCTGCCGGCGGACGCGCTTGCGCGCGTCGTGTTCCCCGGCAGCGATCACGTTGCGCCGCTGCGGGATCTCGTTCGCGCACAGGTCAGGCCGCGCCGCGACAGGCAGAAACCGTCGCAATGCATCCAGCAGGATTCGTCCGCGGCGTGAAGATCGCGGCGGAGGGATCGGACGGTTTCGGTCCCGCCGTGCTTCAGCGCGGCCGCGAGCGCCGCTTCGCTGACTGGATCGCGCGCATTGACGCACAGAATGAATCCGCAACGGCCGAGCAATGCGGCGGTGTAGCCCTGATCCATCCGCGCGACGCTTAGTATCTGGCCCCAAGACCTGTCCGTAGTCAGCATCATGATCAGCCGCCCGCCCGGTTTCAGCTTGTCAAGCCATAGATCGCTCGGCCGCGTCGCGCCAGCATTGACATAGATTCCATCCGCGGGGTCGAAGCCGTAGCTGGTGCCGTCCGCTTGGACCACGCAGATCGCCGGCTCGCGTGCCAGGTTTCGCGCCGCCCGGCCCACCAGCTCCCGGTCATATTCGATGGCCGTCACCCGGCCGCCCGGAAGCACCAGCCGCGCGATGATGGCGGTGTAGTAGCCGCCTCCGACCCCGACTTGCACCACGTGATCGCCCGGCTGCGGCGCAAGCTCGGCCATCAGTCCGATATGCAGTCTCGGCTCGCCGTTGTTGATGTTCCGCTCGGGATCGAGCGCGATCGGCGCGTTGACATAGACAGATGCCGGATCGTCGTTCTCTGTCATCACGTACTGCGGCACGCTCCTGACGACCTGCCATGGGCCTGGTTCCAGGAAGTCCTCGCGCGGCACCGCGGCGAATGCTTCGACCAGACGCGGATCGGTGACTTTTTGCCGCTTCGCGATCTTCTGCGCGAAGCGGCGTCGGATCGCGGCAAGGGAGTCCTGTGGCACTATCTCAGCGGCGCGAGGAAATCGCCGACCAGGTCGTTGAACCGGTCGGCCGCCTCGATCGGCGCCTGGTGCAGGCAGTCCGGAATGACATCCAGCCGCGAACCCTTGATCCGCTCGTGCATGGCTTGCGCGGCCGCGACCGGCGCGCCGGGATCCTTTTCGCCGGCGATGATGAGGGTCGGCAGCGCGATGCGCGCGAGTTCGTCGGTGTAGTCGAGCCTCTGGATGGCGCGGGCGCAGCCGATCATGCCGGCGACCGGCGTGCCGCGGATCATGTCCGCCACCCATTTCGTGGTCTCCGGGTCGCGCGTGCGAAAATCTCGGGACAGCCAGCGCTCCAGGGTCGGCTGGACCTGGCTTTCCATGCCGTCCTTGCGGATCGCCTCGATGCGCTGCTCCCACATCGCGCGCCCCTCCGGCGGCGTGCGGCTGACGGTGTTGGAGAGGATCATGGCGCGGAAGCGCTGGGCATGGCGCAGCGCCAGCGCCTGGCCGATCATCCCGCCGATCGAGCTGCCGAGAAAGACCGCCGGCCGCTCGGCGCCGAGGGCGTCCAGCACGCCGACCACATCCTCGGCCAGCATCTCCAGGCTGGAGGGATAATCCGGCGCGGCGCTCTCGCCATGGCCGCGCATATCGTAGCTGACGACGCGATAACGCCGGGCGAAATGCGGGACCTGCCGCCGCCACATCGCGCGGCTGGTCGCCAGGGTGTGGCTGAGAACGAGAACCGGCCCATCCTCCGGCCCATCCACCTGGCAAGCGAGATCAATGCCGTTGACGGTGAGGCGCAGTCGCTCCGCTCCAGAAGTCGGAAGTCAGAAGTCAGAAGCGCAATAACATACTCGGCACTCCGACTTCCGACTTCTGACTTCCGACTTCAGTAGGCGAATTCAGAAAACACCGGATCGACGCTGCGGTTCCAGCGGCCGTTGTAGAGTTCGAGCTTCTCCTCGGCCGGACATTTGCCGCTTTCGGCGATCTCCTGCAGCACGTTGAGGAAGCCGGATTCATCGCCGCCGATCTTGTCCAAGGCCGCGCGTCGCTGCAATCCGGCGCGCGCGATCGCGATCGTGTCGAGCGCCCATTGCTGGAGCTTGCGGTCGCGGAACTGCATGCGCAGCGCCAGCTTCGGCACGTCGCGGCGCAGCAGGGCATGTTCTTCCGGAGTCCAGTCCTTGGCCAGGTCCCAGGCGGCGTCGAGCGCCTGGTCGTCGTAGAGCAGCCCGACCCACAACGCGGGCAGGGCGCACAGGCGGTCCCACGGCCCGCCGTCGGCGCCGCGCATCTCGAGAAAGCGCTTGAGGCGCACTTCGGGGAACGCGGTGGTGACATGGTCGGACCAGTCGCCCGTGGTCGGGATCTCGCCGGGCAACCCGGGCAGCCTGCCTTTCAGGAAATCGCGGAAGGACTGGCCGGCGACGTCGATGTATTCGCCGTTGCGATAGACGAAATACATCGGCACATCGAGCATGTAGTCGGCATAGCGCTCGAACCCCATGCCGCTCTCGAATGCGAAGGGCAGGGTGCCGCAGCGGTCGGGATCGGTGTCGGTCCAGACGTGGCTGCGGAAGCTCATGAAGCCGTTCGGCTTGCCGTCGGTGAAGGGGGAATCCGCGAACAGCGCGGTCGCGACCGGCTGCAGGGCCAGCGACACGCGCAGCTTCTTCACCATGTCGGCTTCGCTGGCGAAATCGAGGTTGGCCTGCACCGTGCAGGTGCGCATCATCATGTCGAGGCCGAGCTTGCCCTTGCGCTCCATCTGCCGGCGCATGATCTTGTAGCGGTCCTTGGGCATCCAGGGCGTGTCGGCGCGCGGCCATTTCGGATTCATGCCCATGCCGAGCAGCCCGATGCCGAGCTCGCCGCCCACCTCCTTCACTTGGCCGAGGTGCCGGCCGACTTCCGTGCAGGTTTCGTGGATCGAGCGCAGGGGCGCCCCCGACAGCTCGAACTGCCCGCCCGGCTCCAGCGTGATGCTGCAGCCCTCCATGGCGAGGGCGATGATGTTGCCGTGTTCCTCGACCGGCTGCCAGCCGAAGCGCTGCAGGCCGCGCAGCAGCGCGCCGATGCCGTTCGGCTGCTCGTAGCTGACGGTACGCAGGGTCTTGAGGTCGAACACGAACTTCTCGTGCTCGGTGCCGATCCGCCAATCGGACTTCGGCTTGCAGCCCTGCTCGAAATATTCGACCAGTTGCCGCTTGTCGGTGATCGGTGCGCCGCCCGCCTTCGGTGGTGCCGACATCGATGCTCCTATTCCGTGCCCTCGGCCCCAGCGCCGATCGGCCTCATCGGATGCGGCGGCCGCTCCTTGCCGTCGCCCAGGATCGCTTGGAAAACAGCCAGCGCGCTCAGCGCCGCCGTCTCGGCACGCAAAATACGAGGTCCCAGCCCGACCGGCGTAACAAAGGGCAGATCGCGCAACCGGTCAAGCTCGCTCACATCAAAACCGCCCTCCGGCCCGCAGAATATGGCCCACGTGTTAGTAGGGCTAACGCGCGATGTGAGCGCGCTTAACCGGTCCGCGATCGGTTCGGCGGGCCCTGCCTCGGCGCACAGGATGATTTGCCGGTTCGGCTCCCAGCTTGTCACCAGCGCCTCGACCGTCACCGCCGCACGGACCTCGGGAACATCGAGGCGCTCGCTCTGTTCCGCCGCTTCGATCGCGTTGGCCCGCAGCCGCTCGAGGTTGAGACGGCTGGCCGCCGTGCGGCGCGTGACGACCGGCTGGAAGGCGGCGACACCCAGCTCGGTCCCCTTCTCGATCAGGAAGTCGATCGCGTCCTTTTTCAGCGGCGCGAAGCAGAGGATGAGGTCCGTCACGCCGGCCTGCGCGCGCCGCAGCCGCTCGACGGCGATCTCCGCGGCGCGCTTGTCGATGCGCGCGATCCGCGCCTCGAACTCGCCGTCGCGTCCGTTGAACAGCACCAGCGGGTCGCCGGCGGACCGCCGCATCACGTTGCGCAGATAATGATGCGCGCGTTCATCAGCGGTAATGGCGGCGCCGGCGCTGAGCGGCTGCGCGACATGGAGGCGGGGGATCATGAGTGCACGCACACTTCCGCGTCGCGACCAGCAACTGAACCTGATGATTCCAACTGGAGGAGACTCCCCTTCCCCCCTTGTGGGGGAAGGTTGCGAAGGCTTAGCGAGCGCAGCGACCCCGGGGTCGAAAGAGCCCGGGGGCGAAGCTGGATGGGGGGGACCGCGCCGACAGGCGCGCACTCTTCGCAGCGATTGTTGTCGAGAACCTTGCGCTGCATCACCCCCCATCCCGACCTTCCCCCAGCCGTCGGCGTAGGCCGACATTCGTCGGCGGGGGGGAAGGGGAAGCAAAGCGACCCCGATGAAATTGACTCTCGACCCCGCATCAACGACCTTGTCTCCCCTGAAGACCACAGAGCCCAGCGACGAGCGTGCCACCAATATGAGCAGCGCCGCGGACATTCAAGTGGGGGACTGGATCGACCGGCATGTGCCGGCGGGCTGGCGGCCCTATGCGCGGCTGGCGCGGCTGGACCGGCCGATCGGCACCTGGCTGCTGCTGTTCCCGGGCTGGTGGTCGATCGTCTTGGCGGCGGAGCCGGACCATTGGCCCGACCTGTGGCTGATGATCCTGTTCGGGATCGGCGCGCTGGTGATGCGCGGCGCGGGCTGCACGATCAACGACATGGTCGACCGCGACATCGACGCCCAAGTCGCGCGCACCGCAACCAGGCCGCTGGCCAGCGGCTGGCTCAGCCTGGCGCAGGCTTTTACGTTCCTCGGCCTGCAGCTTGCCATCGGCCTCGTCATCCTGCTGCAATTGTCCGCGGCCGCGATCTGGCTCGGCGTCGCGTCGCTGATCCTGGTCGCGGTCTATCCGTTCATGAAGCGCATCACCTGGTGGCCGCAGGCCTTCCTCGGCCTCACCTTCAACTGGGGCGCGCTGATGGGCTGGGCGGCGGTGCGGGACGAGCTGGCGTGGCCGGCGATCCTGCTCTATGCCGCGGGCTTCTTCTGGACCCTGAGCTACGACACCGTCTACGCCCACCAGGACAAGGAAGACGACACGCTGATCGGCGTCAAATCGACGGCGTTGAAGCTGGGCAAGGATACCAAGGCCTGGCTGCTGGGGTTCGATGCGGCGATGCTGATGCTGCTGGTCATAGCGGGCGCCAATGCCGGCATCGGGTGGATCTACTACCTCGCCGTGCTGGTGGTGGCTGCGCATCTCAAATGGCAGCAGGCGAATGTCGATCTCGACAATCCCCAGGATTGCCTCGCCAAGTTCCGCAGCAACCGCGTGATCGGATGGATCCTGCTGGCCGGGATTGTGCTCGGGCGCCTCTGGTGACCCAGGCTCCTGCTGGCGATGCTGGCGCCTTCATCCGCACGCACACCGTGATCGCCACGCCACCGCTGACCCCGGAGATCAGGCTGCATCTTGCGACCGAGATCACGCCGATCTGGGAAGCGACCGAAGCCACGCTTGCGCGGATGAACCTGCCGCCGCCGTACTGGGCCTTCGCCTGGGCGGGCGGCCAGGCGCTGACCCGCTTCCTGCTCGACCATCCCGACTGGGCCAAGGGCAAGCGCGTGCTGGATTTCGCGGCGGGCAGCGGCCTTTCCGCGATCGGGGCCGCCAAGGCCGGCGCGGCCTCGGTCCAGGCGGCGGAGATCGACGATTATGCGATCGCGGCCATCGCGCTCAACGCCCGCATCAACGATGTAATGATCCAACTGGTGCGGGACGATCTGCTCGGGGCGGAGCCGCGCTGGGATGTCGTGCTGGCGGGCGACGTGTGCTACGAACGCCCGATGGCGGACCGCGTCATGGCCTGGTTCCGTGCGCTGGCCGGCCGCGGCGTCGTGATCCTGATGGGCGATCCCGGCCGCGCCTACCTGCCGCAATCGGGCCTGATGGAACTCGCGCGCTACCAGGTGCCGACCAGCCTGGAACTGGAGGACCGCAGCATGCGCGAGACCATCGTCTGGCGGCTGATGCCATGAGTTTGACCAGCATGGAACTGAGACGTGGCCAATTCCGGATGCGGCCATGGCGCGTCGAAGACCGCGCGGCTTTTGCCGCCTTGAATGCCGAACCCGAAATGGCCCGATACCTCTCGCCGTTCACGCCCGGGAAGTCGGATGCCATGCTGGAGCGGATCGTCGCGCATTTCGTCCAGCATGAGTGGGGCTATTGGGCGCTCGAGGAGCGGCAGAGCGGGAATCTGATCGGGCTGTGCGGACTGATGCATGTTCCGTTCGAGGCCTTCTTCACTCCCGCGGTCGAGATCAGTTGGCGGCTCTCCAGGAAGTGGCAAGGCCAAGGCCTGGCGAGGGAGGCCGCGCAGGCGGCGCTGGGGTTTGGCTTCGAGTCCCTCGAGCTCGACCGTGTCGTGGCCTTCACCGTCACCGGCAATGCGGCGTCCTGGGGCCTGATGCAGCGCCTTGGCATGCGCAAGATCGGCGAGTTCGACAATGCGGAGTTTCCAGAGGGACATCCCTTGCGTCGCAACGTGGTCTATGAAATCGGTTCTTCGTCTTGGAGGCTACTTGGCGTTGGCCTGCACTAGACTGGGACGATAGGGTGAAAGACCGCAAGCGCGCATGAAAAAGGAGACAAGGGCAGGAGATGACAGCGGAGATCGGCAAGGTTTCGGAGCTCTGGCGCTATCCGGTGCAGAGCCTGCAGGGCGAGCGGCTCGCGGCGCTCGAGTTCACCAATGAAGGCGCGGTCGGCGACCGCGGCTATTGCATCGTCGACGATACCGGCGAAGGCGGCACCGCCGCGCGGCCACCATGGAAAAAGCTGATCGGCTGGCGCGCCCGCTACGTCGCCGAACCGCACGCCGGTGCCGCTCTGCCGAAAGTCGAGGTCGTGTTCGACGACGGCACTGAGATGATCTCCGACGATGCGCGGCTCGATGATGCCATCTCGGAGCGTCTCGGCCGCCGCGCGCGCCTGGCGGTCGCGGCCGCGCCCGATGTCAAGCGGCCGTACGTGGCATCGCCCTGCCACCTCCTCACCAGCGCAACGCTGAAGGCGCTGAGCGCGGCCTATCCGTCGGGCCGCTTCGTTCCGCAGCGCTTCCGCCCCAACCTCGTGCTGGATTGCGGCGATCGGGTCGGCTTCATCGAGACCGGCTGGATGCAGCAGCCCCTCGGCATCGGCGCGGTCGGCATGAAAGTCATCGACCATTGCCTGCGCTGCGCCCTGACCACCCGGCCGCAGGCCGATTTGCCGATGGATGCCGGCATCCTCCACACCGCGCAACAGCGGAATGAGAATCGGGTCGGCGTCTATGCGGAGATCAGCACCGCCGGCACGGTGCGCGCCGGCGATCCGGCGTTACTCGGCATCAGCCGCGAGTAGCGCGGCCAGTTCGCCGCTCGACCGCACATCGGCATAGCCGCGCGCCAGCGTCCGCAGTGCCATCGCGTGCAGGAGTTGCTCGTTGGCCGCTACGCCATCCGCGCACACGAGGACGCGATATCCGCTCTCGAACGCATCCCTGGCGGATGAGGCGACGCACACGTCCGTCAGCACGCCGGCGATGACGACCGTATCGATCCCGGATTCCGCCAATCGCTCCGGCAGGTCGCTGTTGCCGGGAAAGAAAGCGCTGTAGCTGCTTTTGTCGATGTGCCAGTCGCTGTCGGCCAGGATCAAACCGCGCGCTGGTGCACGATTGCTTGCCTCTACCTCATGCCGCTCCATCGACTCATCGCCCAGCAGCACTCTCGCCTGCGTGCGCGATCTCGAGCGCGAAGGCGGCAGCGGGGCAATCCAGGCAACGATGGCGCCAACCCGGCGCGCCGCTTCGGTCAGCGTATTGATGGGCTCGATCAAGGCCGTTCCGCTCGGCATGACGTCGTAGATGGCTTGGGTCATGTCGATCACGATGACTGCCGTCTTTGCCGCAAACAGCCGGTCGAAGACATGCAGCCGGCCGCGCCGCTTGATCAGCTTGCGGCGCAGCCGTTCATCCATGAAGTCCATATGGTTTCTCGCTGCTGAAAGGTCCGCCAAAGCCGATCATGGATTTCGGTGATGTCGCGCGCAACGGGTCGCCGCGTGACTTTTCCGGGGAACGGACCTAAGCTTGCCGCGTTTGCTGAAGCAGGGCGCGCAGGATCGCGCCG
>DASSBF010000078.1:0-4402 GCA_035699005.1 Dongiaceae bacterium | reverse complement strand
CGATCATGGCGCGGGTGAGGGAGGGCTGCCGCGGCTTCCTCATTGCCTGGCGCGCCGCGACGGGGGCGGCTCGATCTGGCGCGGCTGCATCTCCACCTCGCGCAGCGCGAACGAGGTTTCCATCGAGCTGATGTTGCCGACCGAACGCAGCACGGTCTTGACGAATTCGTCATAGCCGTCGAGGTCGTCCACCAGGACACGGATGAAGTAGTCGCGCTGTCCCGTCATGAGGAAGCATTCCTGCACCTGCGGCGCCGCGCCGATGGCGCGCTCGAAGCGCTCGATCGCATCGTCGCTGTGGATCGCGAGCTTGATCTCCACGAACGCCATCATCTTGCGGCCGAGCTTGCGCGCATCGACCAGCGCGGTATAGCCGGTGATGAAGCCTTCTTCCTCCAGGCGCCGCCAGCGCCGCAGGCACGGCGACTGGGACAGCCCGACCAGCTCCGACAGTTCCGCCAGAGTGAGGCGGCAGTTCTTCCGCAACGCCGCGAGGATCCTGAGATCCAAAGCGTCCAATGCAGCATTGGCATTATTTTGCGTCATGGCGAGTATTTTTGGTAGATTTTTCCACGAATGTCAATTCAGGGAGTGGAATTAGGCGCATCTTTGCGCAAGGCACAGCGTAGCGTGGTTAGCGCGACCAACCGCTCCGAGTCCCAGGAGACCGCCATGAAACAGCAGTCCTATCACAAGCGCTTCGTCGGCACCCACAAGCTCAGCCCCGACACCCTGATGATGAGCTACGGCTACGATCCGAAGCTCTCGGAGGGCGCGGTCAAGCCGCCGCTGTTCATGAGTTCCACCTTCGCCTTCCGCTCGGCGGAGGAAGGCGCGCACTTCTTCGACGTGACGTCCGGCCGCGTGAAGCTCAACGCCGAGGAAACGTCCGGCCTGGTCTATTCCCGGTTCAACAATCCGAATCTGGAAGTGTTGGAGGACCGGATCTCCGTCCTGGAAGAGGCGGACGCTGCCTGCGTCTTTTCCAGCGGCATGTCGGCAATCACGACTGCTGCGATGGCGTTCCTGCGTCCAGGAATGTCGATGGTGATGAGCAAGCCGATCTATGGCGGCACGTCATCGCTGTTCTCGACCTTTTTCCCCGATCTCGGCATCACCGTCGTGCCGATGACCGATGGCATGAGCGTGGATGGCATCACCTCGGCCATGAACGAAGCAGCGCGGCACGGCCAACTCGGAATGGTGCTGATCGAGACGCCTGCCAACCCGACCAACACCCTGATCGACATCGGCCTGGTCGGCGGACAGTGCTTGCAGCACGGCTTGCGCAGCGGACACAAGCCCATCCTGGTGGTGGACAACACCTTCCTCGGCCCGATCTATCAGAAACCGATCCTGCACGGCGCCGATCTGGTCGTCTATTCGGTCACCAAGTACCTGGCGGGTCATAGCGACCTGGTGGCCGGCGCGGTGGCGGGACGCAGCGATCTGATGGCGGCCGTGCTGAAGCTGCGCGGCCTTCTTGGCACCCAGCTTGACCCGCACAGCTGTTGGCTGATCAGCCGGTCGCTGGAAACCTTGAGCCTCAGGATGCAGCGCTCCAACGAGAGCGCACGGATCATCGCGGAATATCTGCGCGATCACCCGGGAGTCGAGGATATCAACTATCTTGGTTTTCTGAAGGCGGGAACGCCCAAGGCCGAGCTGTTCGCAAAACAGTGCGGCAGCGCCGGCTCGACCTTCGCCTTCACCATCAAGGGCGGACGAGAGGCGGCATTCCGATTCCTCAATCGCATCCAGATCATAAAGCTTGCGGTCAGCCTGGGCGGGACCGAATCGCTGATCTGCCACCCCGCTTCGACCACCCATTCCGGCGTCAAGGCGGAGGAGCGCAAGGCGCTCGGCATCACCGAAGGCACGATCCGGCTTTCGATCGGCGTCGAGGCCCCGGGCGATCTGCTTGCGGACATCGAGCAGGCGATGCAGTCTGCGTAGACGCAAGGCCGATACCGGGGACGGATTCATGGCACAGGCGGCGAACGCGCCGGTGGCGTCCGGCGCGCAGGCCTTTTCGATCGATGTCCTGCGCGACATCGAGCGCAAGGTGCTGTGGCTCTCGACCCAGATCATCCACAACGCCAATCACGAGCGCGACAGCGACGATGGGTTGAAGGTCGGCGGGCACCAGGCCTCTTCGGCATCGCTCGTCACCATCATGACCGCGCTCTATTTCGGGATACTGCGCCCGCAGGATCGCGTTGCCGTGAAGCCGCACGCCTCGCCGGTATTCCACGCGATCCAGTACCTGCTCGGCAACCAGTCGCTCGAAAAGTTGAAGGACTTCCGCGGCTTCGGCGGCGCGCAATCCTATCCGTCGCGCACCAAGGACGTCGACGACGTGGACTTCTCCACCGGCTCGGTCGGGCTCGGTGTCGCCATGACTTCCTTCGCCAGCCTGGTGCAGGACTATATCCGCGCCCACGGCTGGGGCCGGCACTGGCCCGAGGGCCGCATGGTCGCGCTGGTCGGCGATGCGGAGCTGGACGAGGGCAACATCTACGAGGCGCTGATCGAGGGTTGGAAACACGATCTGCGCAATACCTGGTGGGTGGTCGATTACAACCGGCAGAGCCTCGACGCCGTCATCTCCGCGCCGCTGACCGGCAAGCTCACCAGTGTGTTCGAGACCATGGGCTGGCGTGTCGTCACGGTGAAATACGGGAAGAGATTAAAGGCGCTGCGCGGCCAGCCGGGCGGGCAGGCGATCCTGGACTGGATCGATGGGTGCGACAACGGCCTCTATTCGGCGCTCTGCTTCCAGGGCGCGGGCGGGTGGCGGGCGCAACTGGCGGAGGACGTGGCTGACAATACGGCCCGTGCGCTCGTCGACGGCATGGATGACGCGACCCTCGCCGCCACCATGACCGACCTGGGCGGCCATTGCCTGGAAAGCCTGCTGGAGGCGTTCAGCGCGGCGGCGGACATCGACCAGCCGGTCTGCTTCATCTGCTACACCATCAAGGGGCACGGCCTGCCGCTGGCCGGGCACAAGGACAACCACGCCGGCCTGATGACGGCGGAGCAGATGAGGGGTTTCAAGGCGGCGAACAACATCCTCGACGGACAGGAATGGTCAAAGAGCGCCGGCCTCAACCGCCGGGAACGCGCGTTCGAGGCGCTGCTCGCGGAGACGCCGTTCAATACCAAGGGGCGCCGCCGCTTGGGCGCCGAGCGGATCGAGGTCGGCGCCCTGCCGCTGCCGCCGATCAAGGGGGCGATGTCGACCCAGCAGGGCTTCGGCCAGATTCTGGCGGAGATCGCGCGGGCCGGGGGCAAGCTGGCGGAGCGGATCGTCACGACCTCGCCGGATGTCACGGTCTCCACCAGTCTCGGCCCGTGGGTCAACCGGCGCGGCGTGTTCGCGACCAAGGCCGAGGAAGACGTATTCCAGGCGCGCAAACTGATGTCGGCGCAGCGCTGGGGCAAGGGCCCGGCGGGCCAGCACATCGAGCTCGGCATCGCCGAGAACAACCTGTTCCTGATGCTGGCGGCGATGGGCCTCAGCCACAGCGTTTTCGGCGAGCGGCTGCTGCCGATCGGCACGCTCTACGATCCCTTCATCGCGCGCGGATTGGATGCGCTCAACTACGCCTGCTACCAGGATGCGCGCTTCATCCTGGTGGCGACGCCGTCGGGCATCACGCTGGCGCCGGAGGGCGGCGCGCACCAGTCGATCGGCACGCCGCTGATCGGCATGGCGCAGGACGGCATCGCCAGCTTCGAGCCGTCCTACGTCGACGAGCTGGTGGTCATCCTGGAGTGGGCGCTCGAATACATCCAGCGCGCGCCCAAGGCCGAAAAAGGCGACGCCTGGCTGCACGAGCGCGACGGCGGCTCTGTCTATCTGCGCCTCTCGACGCGCGCCATCGACCAGGTGCTGCGCCCGATGCCACCGGAGCTCCGCGACGGCATCATCCAGGGGGGCTATTGGATGCGCCCGCCGGCGGAAGGAGCGGGACTCGCGATTGCCGTCACCGGCGCAGTGGCGCCGGAAGCGGCGACCGCGATGGGCGAGCTGCTGTCGACATTTCCGGGCGCCGGCCTCCTGGCGGTCACCTCGGCCGACCGCCTCAACGCCGGCTGGAAAGCAGCGCAGACCGCGCAGCAGCATGGACATCCCGACGCGCAGTCGCATATCGAGCGGCTGCTCGCGCCGCTGGCGCGCGACGCCCGCATCGTGACCGTGCTCGATGGCCATCCGACGACCTTGTCCTGGATGGGTGGCGTCCACGGGCATCGCGTGCAGGCTTTGGGGGTGGAGCATTTCGGGCAGACCGGAACCATTCCCGATCTATACCGCCACTACCGGATCGACGCGGCAGCCATCGTCGAGGCGTCTCTGGCAGGGCTGCGCCGCCGCTGATCTCAATCCTTGCCGTGC
>DASSBF010000077.1:0-5127 GCA_035699005.1 Dongiaceae bacterium | reverse complement strand
TTGGTAAGGACGGGGTCGGTAGTTCAATCCTACTCGGCAGCACCATTTTCCCTGGCACGCCCCATTGGGCGAGCCTTCGAGCTCCGATGCAGCGAAACTGCGAAAGTCAGCGGCGCTCAAACACGGCGGCGCGCGGCGGCGGAACGCGATGGATCATGGGCTGAGGCTGCGATTTGGACGAGCTCGCCAGGGCGTTCACCGGGGCGGCATCGATGACCAGCGCCGCCAGTCCCACGGTCGCCGCGGCGACGACCAGACACGCCAGCACCACCTGCCTTGACGCGCGAAAGACGATGAGCGCGCTGACCGCAATTGCCCAGCAGATCAGCGCGCCGCGCAGGTTCCCATCCGCGTCGTGCAACAGATGACTCAATGCCTCCGAATCAGGGGAAAGTGGGCCGATGATCATGCCTGCTCGACCTTCGAACCGCCGCAGAGTGCCTGGTAAAAACAGCCTGCGGGCACCATGGTTCCGGCGAGATGCCGCCATGCATACCGACCCAGCCGCTCCGCACCGCAGCAGGTGAAAGACTATCGGAATCGCCTGGGCGACAAGGCCTCCAGCAGGGCGTCATCCAGACCGAGGTCGGGCGGCACCGGGCATCCAGCGACGAGCGCCGCGGCAAGGCTCGACAGCGCGGGCGAGGTTTGGATGCCGTAGCCGCCCTGCCCCGCCAGCCAGAAGAAACCTTCGGCGGCCGGATCGAAGCCGACGACGGGCAGGCCATCCGGCGCGAAGGTGCGCAAACCACCCCAACTGCGCTCGAACCGCTGCACGGTCATATCGACCAGCCGCTCCAGGCCCGCGGCCGCCTCCGCCAGCTTCAGGTCGTCGGCCCAGGCATCGTGCGGCCCCACCGGATCCTGGTCCGCGGGCGAGAGCATCAGCTTGCCGCCCATCGGCTTGGCATAGAAGCTGATGTCGACCGGAGAGATTTCCGGCCACTCCGCGACTGATACGCCCGCCGGCCCAGACAGGATCGCGGCGCTGCGCCGCTTCGGCTGCAGCCCGATCTGCCCGACGCCGCAGCACGCGGCAACCTCATCGCTCCACGCGCCCGCCGCCACCACGATTGCAGGCGCCTCGCAGGCGTGATCGCCTGCCTCCAGCCGCCAGACGCCATCCGAGCGCGCGCCCCGGCGCACCGGTGCATCGACGATGATTTCGGCCTTCGCGCGGCGCAGCGCCCGCAACCGGGCCGCGTGCAGGGCGTCGACGTCGATGTCCTGCGCCGCGCCATCCCACAGGATTGCAATGGCTCCGTCGAGCTTGACAAGCGGCAGTTTCGCGCGCGCGAACGCAGCATCGACCGCGATGAAGCCGCTGCGCACCGCCTCCGCGGCCGCTTCCTCGTCGCCCGGAAAGGCCGGCATCAGGACCCCGCGCGGCGAGAGCAGCGGCACGTCGGCGAAGCCGTCCGGCGGCGAGGCCAGGAAGGCATGGCTGGCGCGGGTCAACGTGCGCACGATCGGAACGCCTTCGCACGGCTCATACATCGCGGCGGAACGGCCGGTGGCGTGATAGCCGGGCTGGCTTTCCATCTCCAGCACCAGGACGTCCGCGCCCCGGGTCGCAAACTCGGCCGCGGCGGATGCGCCGGCAATGCCACCGCCGATCACGATCACATCGGCCGTTTTCATGCTTGCTCCTGCCAGTGCCCCGGTGCCGGGCCTTCTATATCCGCCTCGCCCGCTGCGGCTCAATGCCGATATCGCCCGGGCCTGCGGCAGGCCGTCGCCTTGTCGCCGGCTCCGGATCGAACTATCTCGGAACCATGCTGAAGCCGCCTTTGCCGCAATACGCGACCGACGATCAGATCGAGACGCTGGTCGCGGCGTTCTATGCGCAGATCCGCGCCGACCCCGAGCTCGGGCCCATCTTCCTCCAGGCGATCGGCGAGGATTGGACCGCGCACCTCAAGACCATGTGCGACTTCTGGTCATCGGTCATGAACACCACCGGCCGCTACAAGGGCAAACCGATACCCGCCCATCTCAAGCTGCCGGGCATCGAGCCACGTCATTTCGAGCGCTGGCTGCGGCTGTTCTCGGAAACAGCCCACGGGCTTTTCGATGCCGAACTCGCCGCCTTGTTCGTGCAACGCGCCGAGCGCATCGCCGACAGCCTGAAGCTGGGCCTCGCATTTCATGCCGAGCGGCCGGAGATCTGGGGCGGCCTGCCGCGCCCCGTCAGGAACCCGGCCGGTTCACCTCCAGAAACCGGCGCACCGTAGCGCCGACGACCCGGCGCGAAGCTGCCGGCCGGTGGCGGCATTCCGGGTGGCGGTCCACGAAACGGCGCAACACCAGTTTCAGCATCACGGCGCGCCTTCTGTCGCCCAATCGGCCCGCCGCCGCAAGGTCGTCCAGAAAGATGCGCTTGATGCGCAGCGCGCCATCCGGACCCTGGATAAGATAGTCGCCCAGCTCGGCGGCAACGATCATGGGCAGGTGCTCATGATCGGCAATTGCCGCGATCTCCTCCTCGCTCAACTCGCAGAACGCAAGGCAATCGTCGAGAGTCAGCATGACGTCCTCCCACCGCCGGTTCCATGCAGTGCGGAACTCTTTGCCGGCATCATAGGAGCGATCCGCGGCGCGGAAAAGGACTCCCGTGCTGGCTGAAGCGGCGTAGCAGCCGAAGGCGCTAATCGTCCGCGATCCACGGATTATCGCGGGACGGCCGGATCCTTGCGCCATGCGCCGCGGCGCTGGTGTGCAAAGAAAGTGATGGCCATGGCCAACACCGATCCGATGCCCGCGAGCGCCATGTCCTTCTGCGCATCCCACACGTCGCCTTGCGTCCCGAGATAGGCGACACCCAGATCACCGCCGGCGATCTCCGCCGCCCACCATTCGAAGATCTCGAACAGGGCGGAGAACGCCAGCGTGATGGCGACGGGGACGGTATAGGTCAGGCGGCCTTTCAGCATCTGGGCGCGGATATAGCCCTCGCGCATGGGATAGGACAGCAACGCGCCATAGAGGAAGTGAGCAAGCCGGTCGAAATGGTTGCGCGTCAGGCCGAACAGCTCGTTGATCGTGGTGCCCGTGAGCGCCTGCATCCATTCGTCGTACGGCACCTTCGAATAGGTATAGTGCGCGCCGATCTCGTGCACGCAGAGAAAGACGAAGACCAGCGTGCTCGATACCTTGGAGGGATGAAGCCTCTTGCGCTGCCACAGGAAGGCCAGCGCCGCGGCGACCACCAGAGCATTCTCGAGCGCCCAGTCGTGACGATCGAGCGGAGCGATCGCGAGCAGCGCCCAGACGACGGCGAATGCGATAGCCAGCAGGTTGGCATAAGTCCGGTCGGACAAACGCGCCATGCGGCTAGAGGAACTTGCGCGCGACCGTCTCGCGCCAGTTCCGGCTCGCCACCCGCTTGCCGTTCTCGAACGCGTCCAGCCGGCCTGTCAGGATCAACTCGCTCCTGGTCGAGGTCATCACGGTGTCGGTTTCGACGCGGATGTCCCAGCCGTCGCGCTTGAGGTCGTAGCTTTGCGCGATGCGGTAGTGCGCGCTCAAAGGCTCCTCGGGATGGATGGTCAGCTCGCGGCGCAGCGCATGGTTGGCGATCAGGTCGATCTCGTCGAACCGGATGATTCCTTCGCCGAACACGCCGCCTTCACCGTCGGTCACATAGGTCACCGTTCCGGACAGGAGATCGTGGCGGATCTCCCGCTTCATGCGACCGTCCGCCACTTTGCTGATGGGAGCGAGAGCCGCGGATTCGGGCGCGGCGAACGGCGCCGCCCTATCCTCGCATTGCCGGGTCCGCACCGGCAACTCCAGCCGCGTGTCGCCGGCATGCACGGTCAACGTCACGCGCTCGGGAGCCGGCCAGATCAGCGGCCAATAGGCGGTGGAGATGGCGAGGCGCAGGCGATTCCCGGCCGCGAACCGGTAGCCGAGCGCATTCAAGTCGATTCGCGCGCGATAGCGCTTTGCCGGCTCCAGGCGCTGCGGCTTGTCGTGTCCGGCCAGATGGTTGAGGTTGAAGACGGCGTAGCTGGTGCGCTGCGCCGCACCGTCCGGGAACAGGTTGCTGAGCCGCACGGCCATCTGAGCCACCGGGCGGTCGACCGAGAATGCCAACTCCAGAACCGGCGATCCCAGCAGGTCGAGATCGCGTTCCAGCGGCGCCGAATCGAACACCAGCGAGCCGGCATCGTCGATGCGCTGATCGGCCGGCATTTCGCCGGCGCTGCCGGTGCCCATCCACTCCCCGCAGCCGAGGCCGACCGTCTGGGGCGAGCAGATCGCCAGATCCCGCGCCGGCTGGGATTGGCGGGCCAGAACGCCATCGCCCAGCGACCAGGATTCCATCGTGACGTTCGGGCTCGGCCAAACATGGTCCCCGACCCATCGCCCTTCGCGATAGGCACTTGTGGTCACCGGCCGCTCGCCGTCTTCCAGCCAGCTCCACAGCATCGGACCATCCATCGTGCCGTTCTCGGCATCCTTCAGCCAATGGTCCCACCACTTCACCGCTTCCTGCAGGAAACCGATGGCGGGGCCGGGCACGCCGTCATGGGGATAGAGATGCGCCCACGGCCCGATGATCGCCCGGCGTGGTGCCTTCAGATGCTCCAGCATGCGGGGGATCGCGTTGGTGTAGGCGTCCGCCCAGCCACCGACCAGCATGACAGGGCACTGGATCGCGCCGTAATCCTCGCAGATCGAGCCATGGCGCCAGTACTCATCGCGCGTCGGATGGCGCATCCAGGTCGCCGGCCAGAACGGCATCTCGTTCAGCCGCGTCAGCCAGTTGTCGCGCCAGCCTTCGCCGAACAGCGGCGGATCGGCGGGGCGCGCCTGATAGGCCATCATGATGGCGCCCCACCAGTGATTGTCGTTGAGCAGGCAGCCGCCCATGTAGTGGATGTCGTCGGCATAGCGGTCGTCGGTGGAGCAGACGGACAGTACCGCCTTCAGTGGCCCCGGCCGCATCGCCGCCACCTGCAGGCAATTGAAGCCGCCCCAGGACTTGCCCATCATCCCGACCTTGCCGTCGCACCAGGGCTGGCGCGCGATCCAGTCGATCACTTCGACCGCATCGTCGAGCTCGAGCTGGAGGTACTCGTCCTGCAGCACGCCATCCGACTCGCCGGAGCCGCGCGTGTC
>DASSBF010000076.1:0-39771 GCA_035699005.1 Dongiaceae bacterium | reverse complement strand
ATTTGGATTGTCGGGTCTTCGCCCGGTAATGACGAAAGGGGAGAGAAACCATGTCCACCACCTCCCGCCACGACGCCTGGGCTGCCGGGGATGCGTATGAGCGCTACATGGGGCGGTGGAGCCGGCTCGTCGCGGCGCGGTTCCTCGACTGGCTGGGCGCGCCGGCGGGGGCGGATTGGCTGGACCTCGGGTGCGGCACCGGCGCGCTGACGCAGACCATCCTCGCGCGCGCATCGCCGCGCTCCATCGTGGCGGTCGACCAGTCGGCGGGCTTTGTCGCCCATGCGCGCGCGGCCATCTCCGATGTGCATGTCCGCATGCGCTTCGAGGTGGCGGATGCGCAGAAGCTGCCGCTCGCCGATGCGTCGGTCGATGTCGCGGCCGCGGCGCTCATGCTCAATTTCGTGCCGGATCGCGTCGCGGCGCTGCGCGAGCTGCGGCGCGTGCTGCGGCCCTCGGGACGCTCTGCCGGGCTGCTCGGCTTCTATGTCTGGGACTATCCGGGCGGCGGGATGGGCTTCATGCGCGCGTTCTGGAATGCGGCGATCACGCTCGATCCCAAGGTGGCGGAGCTGGGCGAGGGCGGCCGCTTCCCGTTCTGCACGGCGGAAGGACTGAGCGCGCTCTGCGCGGAGGCGGGGCTGCCGGCGGTAACGGTGGCGCCGATCGAGGTCGAGACGCGCTTTTCCTCGTTCGAGGATTACTGGCAGCCCTTCACCCTCGGCGCCGGCCCCGCGCCGGGCTATTGCGTCAGCCTGCCCGCAGACAAGCGCGCGGCTCTGAAAGAGCGGCTGAAGCGCGATGTGGGGGGCGACGGGCCGGTCAGCTTCATCGCCCGCGCCTGGGCGGTGAAAAGCCAGTAGTCAGAAGTCAGAAGTCAGAGGCGCGTAGCCCTGATATGACTTCCGACTTCCGTCTTCTGAGTTCCAACATACTTGACAAGCTTCGCAACACGGCGAAAGCTGGTCGCCTCATCCACAGGCTGTTGCACGCATCGCTCGCCGGCCCCGGCGGGCGGGCGAAATCCTTTGTTGCGCAGGGAGGGAAACATGCGACCGGTTCTCTGGCTGTCCGCCGCTTTCGTCGCCGCCTTTTGGTTCCACGCCGCGTCGGCCGCGGACGTGAAGGATGTCCTCGACGCCTGCGACAACACCTCGAACTGCGGCTACACCATCAACGGCGCGGGCGACATCAGCGGCTGCTCGGGCGAGACGTGCTTCTATTGCCCGAACGACGGCAAGCGGGAGTGCTTCGGGGTCGGCGCGGCGCGGGTGCAGCCCGGCAGCAAGCCCAAACACATGCCCGGACCGGACAACCTGCTGACCGACATGAAAGCCTCTCCGAAGCCGGTCAAGCCCAAGCTCGAGACCGGCGTCATGGCACCGGCCGCGCCCGCCGTCTCGGACTGAGGGCAACCTCCGCGCCGCTTCAGTCTCGATCCCCGGCTGCCGTACACGCAGCTGTGTTTTGTCCGCGCGGAGAGCCGGGGCGTAGGCTTCGGTCTCGAGGGCCGCCACTTTCTGCGGAGGACATCATGAAGCAGGCATTCGGTTTCGGCATGGCGGCGGCGATCGTGCTGGCGGCGTGGAGCGTTCCCGGCCTGGCGCAGGCCGACGAGGATTACGGGCCGTTCAAGGAGATGAAGACCGCGGCGGGAACGGTGCTGACCGATCCCAAGGGCATGACGCTCTACACCTACGACAAGGACGAGCCCGGCAAGTCGAACTGCGTCGACCAATGCGCGGTCAACTGGCCGCCGGCGATGGCGGCCGCGTCCGACAAGCCGGTCGGCGACCTCACCATCATCACGCGCCCCGACGGCACGCTGCAATGGGCCGACGAGGGTAAGCCGCTCTACACCTTCATCAAGGACCAGAAGCCCGGCGACGTGACCGGCGACAAGATGAAGGACGTCTGGCACGCCGTGATGGAGTGACGCGCGGGCGCGCCATCGCATAAGTCTTCGAAGACCTGCACGGGAATCCCCTCCCGGGCAGGGCAATCGCATATGACGAAGCACGGCGCTTTTCCCCCTCCCCCAAGTTGGGGGAGGGCCGGGGTGGGGGTTGTTCTCTCCGGCGAAAATCGTGTCGAGCTGAGCCGCCGTCGCCCCACCCTAACCCTCCCCCGGCTCGGGGGAGGGAATCTCAGTGCGCTGTTGCAGGCAAATGCAATAGGCCTCCCCCAGCTTGGGGGAGGGAGAAGTGTGTCGCGCTTCATAGAGTGCCCGGCGCCCCGCCACACTGCGACACCGCGTTTGCTTGCATCCGGCGGCTCGCCGGCTATCATCGGGCATGTTTCATCGCCGCCAAGTCCTCCTCGGCGGACTTTGCCTCGCCTGCCTGCCGCACCCTGCCCGCGCCGCCTCCACGGGCGCGCCGGCGCCGCGCGAGATCGCGCCCGGCGTCCATGTGCGCCGCGGGCTGGACGAGGAGGCGACGGCGGCCAACGCCGACGCGATCGCCAATGCCGGCTTCATCGTCGGCAAGGACTCGGTGCTGGTGTTCGACCCGGGCGGGAGCCTCGCCGACGGCGCGGCCCTGCGCGCCGCGATCCGCGCGCTGACCAAGCTGCCGATCCGCTACGTGGTGATGAGCCACGTGCATCCGGACCACATTTTCGGCGCCGGCGCGTTCCTCGCCGACAAGCCCGCCTTCGTCGGCCATCTGCGGCTGGGGCGGGCGCTGGCGCGGCGCGGCGACTACTACAAGAACCGGCTGGAGAAGGTTCTGGGCCCGGGCAAGGCCGGGCCGGTGGTGATGCCGACCATGATGGTGCGGGCCAAGACCACGCTCGAGCTCGATCTCGGCGGGCGCAAGGTCACGATCATGGCGCACGGGCCGGCCCATACCGACAACGACCTCACCCTGCTCGACGCGCAGAGCGGCACCCTGTTCTGCGGCGACCTGCTGTTCGTCGGGCGCGCGCCCTCGCTCGACGGCAGCCTCGCCGGCTGGCTGGCGGAGCTGGCCGCGCTGAAGGCGCTGCCCGCCACCCAGGCGGTGCCAGGCCACGGGCCGGAGCGGGTGGACTGGCCGGCCGGCGCGGCCGACCTGGAACGCTATCTTCGGACCTTGGTCCAGGAGACGCGCCAGGCGGTCAAGGATAACATCGGCATCGAGGCCGCCGTCGGCCGGGTCGCCGTCGGCGAGCGCGGCCGCTGGGCGCTGTTCGACGAATACAACGGCCGCAACGTGACCGAAGCCTACAAGGAGCTGGAGTGGGAGTAAGGGCGGAAGTCGGAAGTCAGAAGTCAGAAGTCAGAAATTGGAAAACGAAAGTCAGACTCAGAGTCCCTCCCCCGAGTCGGGGGAGGTTAGGTGGGGGCGTTGGTTCCGCCTGATTCAGCCTTCGCCGGATAGAGCAACCCCCACCCCGGCCCTCCCCCAACTTGGGGGAGGGGGATTGGAGTAGTTGTGCTAAGACCCATTCTAGCGCTTGTACTGATCGGATGCTTCGCATCGCCCGCGCTTGCGACCGACGACGATGCGGCGCGGGCGGAAAGGTGGGGGGAGCTGCGGCAGGCGATCTTCGGCGATCGCGCGGTCTCCGAGGATAACAGCCTTGTCACGCTGGATGCGCCGCAGCGGGCGCTCGATGCGGCGCTGGTGCCGATCAGCGTCGCTACACCGCCCGGCAGCAACGTCACCGGCCTCTATGTCGTGATCGACGACAACCCCGGGCCGCTGGCGGCGCATGTCACGTTCGGACCGCGCGGCGATCCATCCCTGCTGACGCTGCGGGTGCGGGTCAACCAGTACACCTTGATGCATGCGGTGGCGGAGACCGCGGACGGCGCGTTGCACGGGACCGTGAAGTTCGTGAAGGCCGCGGGCGGCTGCTCCGCTCCGGTCGGCGGCGATGAAGCGCAATCGCTGGCGGAGATCGGGCGCATGAAGCTGCGCCTCGCGGGCGAGCCGGCGGCGGGCAAGCCGGTCGAGGCGCAGCTGCTGATCCGCCATCCCAACTACAACGGCATGCAGATGGACCAGCTGACGCGGCTCTACACGCCGATGCGCATCGTGGAGACCGTCGATGTGACGCTGAACGGGGAGAAGGTGCTGGCGCTCGAGGGCGACATCTCGCTCTCCACCGATCCCGCCATCGGCTTCCGCTTCGTGCCGCAAGCAAGCGACCTCCCCGGCAAGCTCAAGGTCACGGTGCGCGACAGCGACAACGCCGTGTTCGAGCACAGCTTCGATGTGCCCGCGGGCGGGAGCTGATGGCGGCGATCAGAAAACTCCTTCCCCCCAGCCGACGAATGTCGGCCTACGCCGACGGCTGGGGGGAGGTTGGGATGGGGGGTGATGCAGCGCTGCGACTTCGAAGGTTGGCGCTCTTTCGAGCGCGCGCGGCTGTCCGCGAATGCGGACATTCGTCCGCGGGCGCCGCGCTACCCCCCATCCAGCTCCGCCTAAGCTCACTTCGTTCGCTAAGGCTTCGCAACCTTCCCCCACAAGGGGGGAAGGGGAAACTGATTGGCGGGTGTGGTGGTCTGGGTGCAGCAAGGCTCGCGCTGCTCGTCCTCCTGCTCGGCCTCGCGGGGTGTGCGGCGAGTGCGGATCCGGCGAAGGCGCCGGAGCCGTCGGGGTTCTGGACCGGGCCGATGCGGGGCGCGGTGCCGGCGACCATTGCGGGCGGCACCGTGGTCGACAGCGCCGCGCTCGCCACGCTGATCGCGGATGCGAATCCGGTGCTGGTCGACGTCGCGCCCATGCCCCACAAGCCGGACGATATCGCGGCGGCGGCGTGGGACCCGCCGCCCCATCGCACCATCCCCGGCGCGCGCTGGCTGCCCGACGGCGGCAAGGGCGCGCTCGGCGCGGCGGCCGACGAATGGTTCCGCACGCAGCTCCGCATCCTGACCGGGCATAACCGTGCGCGGCCGATCGTGTTCTTCTGCCATCCGGATTGCTGGGCGAGCTGGAACGCCGCCAAGCGCGCCATCCTCTACGGCTACACCTCGGTCCATTGGTACGAGGAGGGCGTCGAAGGCTGGCAGGATGCCGGCAAGCCGACCGAAGTGGCGCAAGCGGAAATCCCGCCGTTCTAGAAACGAATACCGGCGAATCGTCCTGGCGAAACCGCCGGTGACTGACTATCGTCCCGCCATGATACTGGACGAAGTTCGCACCGAGCTGGAGATGGCGCGCGGGATTCCCCGCGCCGCGCTGGCCGCCGCGGTCGAGCAGGCCGAAGCGCTGTCGCCCGCGGTGATCGATCTCATCGACCTCGCCTGCAAGGGCGTCGTGCTGACGCGGCCACAGGAGAATTTGCTGTTCTACGGCGCGCATGCGATGGCGGCGGCGCGCCGGACGGAGCTGTACGAGCCGCTGCTCGATCTCATCGCATGCCGGTCGGACGATCTCGATCTGCTGCTCGGCGATGCGGATACGCAGGCGCTGCTCATCAGCACCTGCGGTCCGGAGGGCGGGGCGCCGTTCGACCTGCTGGAGAGCCCCGACATCGACGGCTCGGCAAAGTCCAGCTTGTTTCTGCTGGTCGCGCGGCTGGTGTGGGAGGGCCGCGCTTCACGCGAGCAGTTCGTCGCCCTGCTCGACCGCTTTGACCGCGAGGCGACCGAAGCGTCAGACGACATGGCCTGGCTCGGGTGGCAGAGCGCGATCGAGCTGCTGGGACTGACCGAATTCGAAGAACGGGTGCGCGCAGGCTGGCGGGCCGGTCGGCTACCGTATGATAGGGACGTGGACCACGACGGATGGGTAGAGGCGCTGCACCGGGCGGCACGCGGTCCTCGGGATGCGGGCCGTTTCTCGATCCATCGCGCAGAGCCGATCGACGACGTGTTCGCATCGCTGAGCTGGATTGGCCCCGACAAACCGCCGGAGGCGGATGCGGCCGAGCCCGACGATCCGGCGCGCGGGATCCGCCTCGCCGAGGAGGAGCTGGACTGGCTGGCGTACTTCCTGGCCAGCGATGCGGTGCCCGGGGGACGCATGACGCTCGAATACCTCGACGGGTTCCTGGCCGCGCTGGCGGTGGGACCGGATGAGGTCGCACGCGAGCAATGGCGGTCCCGCCTGTGGAGCGATTCCGAGGGCGAGACGTCGGACTTCCAGACCGAGCCGCAGGAGCGTTATGTGCATGAGCTCCTGGACCGGCGGCTGGAGACGATCCAGCGCCGGCTGGCGGCTGGCTACCCTCACGAGCCGCTGGTGGGCGAGGACAGTCTGGATGAAGCGGTCGAGGACTGGGCGGTCGGCTTCGCGGTCAGCATGGATCTGGTGCCCTCCTCTACCTGGGACGCGGTCGCTAAACACAAACAGGCGGGCCTTGCCCTGGCATCGATCATACTGCTGATGCCGCCTGACCAGCTCGCCGAGGAGGGCGAAGACGACGACCTGGAGCCGCTGGACAGGAAGACGCGTGCTGGCATCGTCCGCAGGCTGCCGGACATCCTCCTGACGATCCATTCCTTCTGGCACGACCAGTCCGCCCTGCCTCTGTTCGAGCCACGGCGTTCCCAGAAGATCGGGCGCAACGAGCCTTGCCCGTGCGGCTCCGGACGCAAATACAAGAAGTGCTGTGGGGCGAATGTGCGGGTCTGATCGATGATCGACAGGAGCTGGCAGGTTCCGCGCGCGCTGGTCCCCATCATCCTCGTCGCCGCGGCGGCGTGGGCGTTCATCGCGATCCTGGACGAGGTCAGCGAAGGCGACACCCGCGCGATCGACACGGCGATCATCCTCGCCTTCCGCGTGCCCGGCGACCCGGCCGATCCGATCGGACCGTCGTGGCTGGAGGAATCGGTGCGCGACATCACGGCCCTGGGCAGCGCGCCGACCCTGGTGATCGCGGTGCTGGCGGTCGCCGGGTTCCTCGCGCTGGCGAAGGCCTGGCGGGTGGCGATCTTCACGCTCGTGGCGTGCGGCGGCGGCCTCGCGCTCTCCTCGCTGCTCAAATACACGATCGACCGCCCGCGGCCGGAGCTGGTGCCGCACGGCAACCAGATCTACACCTCCAGTTTTCCCAGCGGCCATTCCATGATGTCGGCCGTGGTCTACCTGACCCTGGCGGCGCTGGTCGCGCGGCTGCTGGAGAAGAAGCGGCTCAAGGGCTACACGCTCGGCGTGGCGGCGATGCTGACGCTGCTGGTCGGCGTCTCGCGAATCTATCTAGGGGTGCACTGGCCGTCGGACGTGCTGGCGGGCTGGGCGGCGGGCGCGGCCTGGGCGCTCGGCTGCTGGCTGGTCGCGCGGTGGGTTGGGCTGGGCGGCGACGAAGCGCGGTAACTCGGGATCAGCCCCAGGCTTCCTTGGCGCCGAGCCGCTTGCCGAAGCGGGCGGGCGCGGGCGGCGGGATCTCGGCGGCCGGGCGGCCATAGAGCCAGCCCTGCCCCAGGTCGACGCCGAGGTCGAGGAGGATGCGGTGCTGGTCCTCCTTCTCCACCATCTCGGCCACGGTGCGGATGCCGAGGCACTTGCAGGTGGTGAGCACGCCCTCGACGATCGCGCGCTCGCGCAGCGAATCGTGGATGTTGCGGATGTAGACGCCGTCGATCTTCACCAGGTCGACGGCGAGCTGCTGCAGGTAGGGCAGCGACGAGGCGCCGGCGCCGAAATCGTCGAGGCAGACCGCGTGGCCGCGGGCGCGCAGGCGGTCGACCGCCTTGGCCGCGCGCGGCAGGTCCTCCAGCTTCGCCGATTCCGTCACTTCCACCATCAGCTTCTTGCGGTCCTCGCCCAGCCGCTCGGTCACGCGCTCGAACATCGCGATGAAGCCGTCGTTCAGCAGCGACTTGGCGGACATGTTCACCGCCAGGCACAGATGATGCTTCTTGGCCGTGGCCTCCATGATCCGGCGGATCGCGCCGTTGGTGACGGCAAGGTCAAGCTCGTGGACGATGTTGATCTCCTCCGCGAACTTCACGTCCTCGAACGGCGAGCGGCCGTTGGGCAGGCGCAGCAGCACCTCGTAGTGGTGCTGGTAGCGGTCCACCAGGCTGACGATCGGCTGGTAGTGCAGGTTGATCTTCTGCTCGTGGATGAGGTCGCGCATCGAGACCACGCGGGTCAGGATCTCGGCGGTCTTCTTGCGCAGATACTGGTCGGCCGTGCCGGATTCCATGCCGCTGGTGCCCTCGGCGGTGAACTTGCCGACGATGTAGGTGAGGATGCCGTCGACATCCTCCTCCGCCAGCGAGTTGCCGTGGAACCGGACGGTGGTCTCGTGCAGCTTCAGGGCCTTCTCATCGACATCGTAGCTCTCGCCCGCCTTGGCGACGGCCTCGGCGATGGCGGCCGGGCTTTCGCTTTCGAGATGCGTGACGCTGTATTTGCCGTCGCCGACCCGGCCGGCGGAATCGTGGTCGATCGCGTGCAGCTTCAGCTGCGCGCCGATCTCGCCGAGCAGCGCCTCCGAGCGCTCCGCGCCCAGCATCTTCTTCAGTTCGGCCTCGCCGCAGATCTCGATCAGGGTGAGGCACGCGGTCTTGCCCGATTGGCGCGCCAGCTTCACCGCGTCGGTCGCGGCCTGGGTGAACTCCACCGCTTCGAGCAGGCCGGTCACCCGGTCGCGTTGGCGGGGCGCCGCCTGCTGCGCAGCGATGATCTGGGCGCGCACGATCGACAGGAAGAATCGCTCGTCGGTGCGCTCGAACGCGCGATAGACGCAGGCCTCGACCGTGCGCTGCAGGTCCGGCTCGTCGTCGCTTTTCTGGAGCGTGAGCCGCAAGCCACGTCGGCGCTGGCCGGGCCCGAGGCCGCGCAGCGATGCGGCCAGCAGCACCGCGTCCTGGTCCGCGAGGATTTTAGTAAAAGGCGTGCCGATCAGCGCATCGGCATCGAGATCGAGGATCGACTTCACCGCGCCGCCGACCCACAGGACCTGGCTGGCGCCGTTCAGCTCCAGCAGCAAATCCGCGTTGGCGAACGCGAAACCGACGAAACGGTCCCGTTCCTCGCGCAATCGATCGGCGATGCTGGCGGTCATACTCCCTCTTCGGTCGTGATACGAATCCGTCCTTGGAGTCTTCCGCCGCCCGCTTAAGATCGCGTTAAGACGAGCGGGCTGGACGGCGCAATCCGTTGTCGCCATGGTGGGCCGCCGCGCCGCGCTACGGCGAATTGAATGAGGCACGCACATGAAGGTCGGCGCATTGCAGGCGCGCGCGGCCCGCATCGACGAGTTGCCGGCGCTGGAGGCGCTGATGGACCTCGCGATCCGGGAGCTGCTGAAGCCGTTCCTGACCGAGTCGGAGATCGCCTCCAGCCGCGCCATCATGGGCCTCGACAGCCAACTTGTGCGCGACGGCACCTATTTCGTGGTGGAGGACGATGGAGCGCTGGCCGGATGCGGCGGCTGGAGCCGGCGCGCGACGATGTACGGCGGCGACGTCTCGCCGGGCCGCGATCCTGCGCTGCTGGATCCGGCCAGGGATGCGGCGCGGGTACGCGCGATGTACACCCATCCGTCCTTCGTGCGGCGCGGCGTCGGGCGGCTGATCCTCGCCTGCTGCGAAGACGCGGCGCGGGCCGAAGGGTTCACCCGAGCGGAGCTGGTGGCGACGATGGCCGGCCTGCCGCTCTATCTCGCCTGCGGCTACCAGCAGGTCGAGCGCTTCGCTGACGGCCGCGGCGGCGCCCCGGTGCCGCTCGCGCGCATGATCAAGGCGCTGTAGGCCGCCTGCGGGAACATCGCTCCGGCGATCACGTTGTGGCCGATGCCATTCGGCTTCCGGCAGCGGTAAGCTCACGTCGCAACCGAAGCTTCGAGGCACGGCCATGCAGAGTCCGAGACTGTTCGTTCTTGCGTTCGCGCTCATTGTGCTCGCCGCGTGCGGCGATACCGCGAAGCTGCCGGTCGAAGCGGGCATGGGTCCCAATCCCACCCTGCCCGAGCCCAACAGGACACTCATCGCGACGGTGAATGTCGCGCCGGCTAAGGGCTGGCCCGATGGCGGCAAGCCGGTCGCGGCAGAGGGGCTGGCGGCGAATGCGTTCGCAACCGGCCTCGACCACCCGCGCTGGCTCCATGTGCTGCCGAACGGCGATGTGCTGGTCGCGGAGACCAATGCGCCGCGGCGCGAGGAGGAGGAGAGCGGCGTCATCGGCTGGATCGAGGGGCTGGTGATGGACCGCGCCGGCGCTGGCACGCGGAGCGCCAACCGCATCACCCTGCTGCGTGATGCGGATGGCGATGGGGTCGCCGAGACCCGCGCGGTCTTCCTGAAAGGGCTGAATTCCCCGTTCGGCATGGCGCTGATCGGCGATGACTTCTACGTCGCCAACACGGACGCGATCCTGCGCTTTCCCTACCATCAGGGCGAGACCGCGATCGCGGCGCCGGGCGAGAAGATCGCAGATCTGCCGGCAGGCCGGCTCAACCACCACTGGACCAAGAACCTGATCGCCAGCCCGGACGGCAAGAAGCTGTACGCGACGGTTGGCTCCAATTCCAATGTGGGCGAGAACGGCATCGAGCGCGAGCACCAGCGCGCCTGCATCCTGGAGATCGATGTCGCCACGCGCAAGGTGCGGATGTTCGCGTCCGGCCTGCGCAATCCCAACGGCATGGCATGGCAGAAGGAGACCGGCGCACTGTGGACCGTGGTGAACGAGCGCGACGAGCTGGGCAGCGATCTGGTGCCGGACTACATGACCTCGGTGAAGGAGGGCGGGTTCTATGGCTGGCCCTATTCTTATTACGGCCGGCACGCCGATACGCGGGTCGAGCCGCAGCGGCCCGATCTGGTCGCGCAGGCGATCGTGCCGGACTACGCGCTCGGCAACCACACGGCATCGCTCGGCCTCGCTTTCTCCGAAGGGACGCTGATGCCGGAGAGCTTGAGGGATGGCGCGTTCGTCGGGCAGCACGGGTCGTGGAACCGCGACCCGCGCAGCGGCTACAAGGTGATCTTCGTTCCGTTCAAGGATGGCCAGCCCTCGGGCCGGCCGGTCGACATCCTCACCGGCTTCCTCAGCGAAGACGGCGATGCCCTCGGCCGCCCGGTCGGCGTCGTCATCGGCCGGCGAGGCGCATTGCTGGTCGCCGACGATGTGGGCAACGCGATCTGGCGCGTGACGCCGGAATCCAGATGACCTTTCAGCGCCGGCTGCGCGCTGCGATCCGGCCGGTATCGCCGCCCCGTGTCTGTACCACATCGTAGAGGAACTTGCGCGCCAGCACCTCCGACATCGCCGCAGGGTCATCGACCGACAGCAGGAAGGCTCCCGGCCCCCCGATGACGGTGCTGCGGTAATAGCCCATCAGCACGGGATCGAATCCCAGGATCACGCCATTCACAGTGCCGCCCGTTGCGACCACGCGGTCGCGGGCGTGCTGCGGCCCTTCGCCGACATTGTCCCAGCCGTTCCCGATCACGTTGACGACCGACCGCTTGGCCGCGAACGGCGCGGTCAGCAGCAGGATCGCAGCATGATCGATGGCGCCGGAGAGGTCGGTCATGTGCGGCGCATCCGCCGCCGCCGGCCGGTCATAGGCCGCGAAGGCGCGGAAATCGGATCGGAGCCGGTTGGATACCGCGCGGGCATCCGCCGCGCTCGCGATCGTTGTCCAGGAGACAAGCTCCGGATAGGCGCCGTCGCGCCAGGCGAAGATCGCAAAGCCGATCCTGCCATGCTGGCCGTCCTGCACCGCGCGGACGAACGCGGGCGCGCGGATCGCCTCGGCCATGCCTTCGATCTCGGTGGTGATCGCCTGCGGGTCGACCGATTCGGAGATGTCGAGCGCGGTCACGATGTTGACGTCGGTGACGAGCTCGGCTCCGGCTGCCGTCCCGCTCAGCAGGATGCAGCCCAGTACAAATGAGACGAGCCCCCGCCGCAGACGCATGTCGGCCACTTGGACATCGGCGATCCCGGGGATCGCCATCCCCGGCAGCATACGCGACTGCGGTGAAAACGCCCAGCGAGAGCCGCCTCAGGTTGTTGCGTGCACGCCCTTCTGGACCAGCACATAGGCATCTTCGGCCGCACCCGGACTGCCGCCCGCGTCGTGGACATAGAGCGTGTAGCCGGCGGGAACGCCGGTCGCGCCGGCCGCCTGCGACCAGCCGCCGCCCGTGAGGTTCACCGCATCGCCGGCGTCGCCGTCCACCCGCAGCACCGGCCGGCCGTCATAGGAGCCGCCGCTGCCGTGACCGCCGGGATTGAAGCCGCCGCCCTCGAAATCGCTGATGACGTCGGCCGCGTTGAGCGTAGCGGCCGTGCCGGAGCCGCCGGCCATGCGCACCGTCTCGATATTCGCGATCTTGGCATCGTCGATCGCGGTGAAATCGATGCTGGCGGCCTTGCTGATATCGAGGATATCGCCGGCGTCGCCGTCCGCCGCACTGAATTTGTCCAGGCCGCCATCATAGCTGTCCTCGGCCCCGCGCCAGACCAGCACATCGTCGCCCAGCCCGCCGCTCAGGATGTCCGCCACCGAATCCTCGCCGCCGTCCAGGAGATCGTTGCCGCCCCCGCCGCTGAGGGCATCTATGCCGCTGCCGCCGTTCAGCAAATCGTCGCCGTTGCCGCCGAGCAGCATGTCGCTGCCGTCGCTGCCGGCCAGGATGTCGTTGCCCTCCTGGCCGTAGAGCGCATCATCGCCCTTGCCGCCATCGATCGCGTCGTTGCCGTAGCCGCCCTGCACGGTATCCGTGCCGGCCGCCGCACCGATCACGTTGCTGCTGTCGTCGCCGGTGATGAAGTCATTCCCGTCCGTTCCATCGAACGGCGTCGTGCCGTGGACCACGGCCGCAGGTGCGACCGTGACCGTGAGAGTCGCGCTGTCGGTGTCGCCGCCGGCTCCATCCTGGATGGTGTAGATGAAGCTGTCGACATGGCCGCCGCTGCCCGGAGCCGCGGTGTAGCTGAAATCCCCGGTGGTCGTGTCGATCACGAGGATGCCGTTGTTGGTCTCGATCTTGAAACCGGTTGCAGTGTCCGTGACGGTTTGGAAAGTGGTGTCCGCATCGATCACCGCGGAGATGGCGGCAATGTGCGGATCGCCGTAGCCGTCGGCCCCGGGATCGTCGTTCGTCAGCACGTTGCCGGTCACGGTCGCGGGCGCGGTCTGGATGATCTGGCCGGCAAGCTGGTTCTCGTCATTCACCACCGTCACCGACTGGTCCGGGAATGCCTCGCTGTAATAGGCCACGCGCTCGAGCTGGTGCAGCGCGAGCTCGTCATTCGCGATGTCGGCGCCGAGCCCGACGGTGACCGAAACCACGCCCTTGTCGGCAAGCCCGTTCTCGAATCCCGGCGCGGACAGGCGCCCCTCCCAGATGTCCTCCTCGGTCTGGTCGATCCCGTTGGCGGCATTGCCTCCGGGATAGGAGCTTGCCTTGTCGCCGTCATTGACCGGCCGGCCGTCGGAGAAGAAATAGACCAGCCCCTTGGTCGCCGCATCCGACGCAAGCCACGAAGCATCCGTGATGCCGAGCTGGGCGGTGGCGAGCGCGGTGTCGTAGTCCGTGTTGTTGGTGGGATGGAGGCCGTCGATCGCGGCGACGATTGCGGCGAGATTGGCCTGATTGGCGATGTCGACGAAGGTCGATTGGCTGGTCCCGCCGAAATACGAGGCCCCGTCGCTGAACTGCACCATCTTGACGTTGACGGAGCCGGTGGCCGCGGCGGCATAGGACTCCAGCAGCGTGGCGACGGCTTCCTTCTGGAGCTGCATGCGGGTCGTGACAGTGCCGTCGGGACGGGTGACCTGCTCCTTCATGGAGCCGGACACGTCGATCACCAGCATCAGTTGATAGTCGACGGCCGCGCTCTGGGTGACGGTTGCGGAATCCGGGTTTGCGGTCGGAACCGAATTCTGGATGCCGCTCGCGAACCGCTCGTCATCGATATCGAAGAGCCTGGTCTGATTTGTGATCAGCTTGTACTGCAGGGCCGTGCCGTTCAGCACCCCGGCCGCGTCGAAGCCGCCAAGGCCCGGCCCTTCGGGGAAGGGCACGAAGATTCCGGTGCCGGTCGCCGGGTTGTTGCCCTGCGGGCCGGCCGCGGGACCGGCTGCGGTCTGGATGTCGATGGATGGATCGGTGGCGGCCACCACCGCCGCCACATCCACCCGCTCGCCGTCGGCGGTGAGGATGGTGACCGGCGCCTGGTCGTCGGCTTCGGCATAGCCCTGGAGAATGATCGTGCGTCCGTCGATGACGAAGGCGAGGTTGCCCTGCGGCCCGATCTCCGCCAGCAGGCCCTGCTCCGTGTCGGTCGGCAACTCGACCGTTTCCCCGGGCGTCACCGGTACGACGATGACCTGCCGGCCATGCGGCAGCGGGATCTCCGCGGCGTCGGCCGCGGCGGGTTGCGTGGCGGCAACGTCCGCCTTGCCTTCGGTCACGCGGGGATCGCGCTCAGCGACCGCATCATAGGACTGGCTCGCGCGCTCGTTGCGCGAATGGGACACTACTCCGGTTGTCATTGCATCGCCCTTTTGAACAGAACGCAATTGCGCGACCGTGAACCATCGGACTCGCAAAGCGTTGCAGCTGAGGTGCGCCGGCGCACTGAGGGTCCGGGCGCGCGCCCCACCTCTCGCATGGCAGCTTGAGGAAACCCGCTCCGAATATGTGCCGACGTGCACAAAAGATGGAGCGGTCGTGACCGACTCCACCAGCCTGTGCCCTCGGCCAACAGGCGATTCGTGCGGTTCGCATGGAGACAGATGGGTGGCGCGCGACATCCGGCCGCGGGCGGAAGCGCCTCGGTCAGCGGACGAAGTGCAGCGCCGAAAAGCGGCGGCGGAATTCGGTGACCGCGCCCGCGATCGCGTGCGGCGCGCCCGCGCCGGACAGCGTTTCGTCGAGGTAGCCGGCGAGCTCCGGCATGTCGGCCGGACCCATGCCCCAGCGCACGATCTCCGGCGTTCCTATCCTGAGGCCGTTGACGTCGCCCTCGACCGGCGCGAGCGGCAGCCCGATGCCGCAGCTGAGAATGTTGGCCTGCCGCAGCTTCTTGGCCGCGGACTGCCCGCCCCCATAAGTGGCGGCCTCGATCGCGAACTGGTGCGACGTGGTGCTGCCGCGCTCTTTGGCGAAAACCGGGATGCCGCGCTCTGTCAACGCATCCGCCAGAGCCTTGGCCGTGACGGCCATGCGCGCGGCGTAGTTGCGGCCGTGCACTTTCCAGTCGAGCAACGTCATCGCGAGCGCGGCGGATTTCGCCGCGTCGAAGTTGGCGGTCAAACCGGGATAGGCGATGGCATCGAGGCGCCGCGCAATCTCCGGCTCGTTGGTGACGATGAGCCCGGAAGCGGGACCGCCCAGGCTCTTGTAGGTGCTCATGGTCATGACATGGGCGCCCTCCTCCAGCGGCTGCTGCCAGGCGCGGCCGGCGATCATGCCCGACATGTGCGCGGCGTCGAACAGCACCAGCGCGCCGACCTCGTCGGCGATCGCGCGGATCTGCCGGATCGGGTGCGGAAAGAGGTTGAGGCTTCCACCGATGGTGATGAGCTTCGGGTGTAGGCGCTTCGCCAGCGTGCGCAGCGCATCGACGTCGACGGTGTAGCTTGCGGCATCGGTCGGCGCGGAAACAGTCTCCAGTCCATAGAACCCGGCGGCGCCGGGCCCGTGATGCGTCACATGGCCGCCGATCGCGGACGGCGGCGCGATGATGGCATCGCCCGGCTTCGCCGCCATCATGAAGACGTAGAGGTTTGCAAGCGCGCCGGAGCCAACCCTGATCTCGGCATAGCGCGCGCCGAAGACCTCCGCCGCCAGCTCGGCCGTCAGAACCTCGATCTTCTCGATCGCCTCCAGCCCCATCTCGTACTTGGCGCCGGGATAGCCGAGCGAGGGGCGCGAGCCGATGCCGGCGGCGAGCAGCGCCTCCGCCTTCGGGTTCATGGCGTTGGTGGCGGGGTTGAGGTTGACGCAGTCGCGCTCGTGGATCGCGCGATTCTCCGCGACATAGGAGATGAGGTCGCGCTCGATCTGGTCAGCATCGTGGCGTGCCACGCGCGCGGCGAGGGACTGGACATAGGATTCCGCCGCCTCGGGAACCCAGGCGCGGCGCTGCAGCATGGTCATCGCGCGATCGTCCTTTTGTCAGGTATCGGCGGTCACGCTAGGGATCCTTGGCAGGCGGGTCCACCCAAATCGCGACGATATTGCTGCGACCGCTACTGGCGCGTCCTGTGTCCGACCAGGCTGAGCCAGAGCAGCGCGAACAAAGCCAGCCCCGCGGCGGGCCAATGGAACCACACCGTCTTCAGCCCGTCGTCGAACATGTCGAGGGCAAAGAAGAACAGGATGAAGACGATCACCACCCTGACAATGCGCGGCAGCGCGCGGACGCGGGACCAAAGCGTGGCCAGCCGTGGCGCGGAAGCAAGGACTGCATCATGCTTGCGCTGCGGTGAACTCACGGCCGGCCGCGCGGCGGCGTCCAGCACGATCCGATAGCTGGTCACCGGCTCCGACACGTTCTTGACCGGCTGCTGGCCGAGACAGTCGAAGCCGATCGCCAGCTTGTTGCGCACCAGGTCGTAGACCGGGCCGGAGATCAGGATGCCGCCCGGCTCCGCCAGCTCCTGCAGGCGCGCGGCGATGTTGACGCCCTCGCCATAGAGATCGTCGTTCTCCACCATCACGTCGCCGAGGTTGATGCCGATGCGGAACCACATCTGCTCGGCCTCGGGCAAGGCGCGATTGTGGCCCGCCAGCTCGCGCTGGATCTCGATCGCGCATTGCACCGCTTCCACGACGCTGGCGAACTCGGCGATGACGGCATCGCCCCAGGTGTTGATGGTGCGCCCCTCGTGCCGTTCGATCAGCGCATCCATCGCAGCGCGGTATTGCCGCAGCGTGCCGATGGTGCGCGCCTCGTCGTTTTCCATCAGGCGCGCATAGCTCTTGGCGTCGGCGCACAAGATCGATGTCAGCCGCCGCTTCACCTTGGTGGTCATATTCCACCTCGCGCTGCGCCTGGATGGATCATCCAGGCCCTCAATGATTTCCGTCACAAATGGTGCGCCCATTATGAGTTGCCGCGATCCGATCGCCTATATGAAATCCCCTACCAAAGAGTCTTGCCGTCCAGCACGCGGACCGGCACGGCGTCGGGATCGAACCCGTCCAGCAGCCGCGCGTTCACGCCGATCCTGGGTTGGCTGAAGTCCGGCTTGCCGTCGACCCAGGTGACGAGGTCGCTGTAGGTTCCGCACCCGCAGACGCCGCAATGGTGGTGCTGGGCGGTATAGGTGCGCCATTGATAGGTAGAAACCCGGTCGCGCGCGGTCGTCAGGCGGAACTGCGCCGGTTCATAGTAGGCCCACAGCACGCCCCGCTTGGCGCAGAACGAGCAGGTGCACCGGATCACCTCGCCCGGCGCGGCATCGACCTCGAACCGTGTCGCGCCGCAATGACAGCTTCCCATGATGGCCATGATCGCCTCCTCGTGCATGCCATCAGCAGAACAGCTCGAACTGCCGGTCCGGTCCCTTCGGAACCGCGAACCGCGAGCAGTCGAGGTCGTATTCGCGCTTGTCTAGGCCGTGGCGGCGCGAGGCAGTCTCGACCCTGAGACGGATCATGTCGGCATAGGGGCCTTCGCCGCGCATGCGCTTGCCCCATTCGCTGCGATAGGCGATGCCGCCGTGGCACTGGCCGATCAGGCTCATGGCGTGCCTGGCTTTGCCGGGCGCGTGCGCCTGCAGCCATTCGATGAACAGATCCTTGATCTCCAGCGGCAGGCGCAGCAGCGTCCAGTTGACCCATTTCGCGCCCGCCTCCGCGCCGGCCGCGATGATGGCTTCGATCTCATGGTCGGTGATCGCCGGGATGATCGGCGCCACCGAGATTGCCACCGGCACGCCGGCCTCCCTCAGCCGCTTGATCGCATCCAGCCGGTTGGGCGGCGTCGAGGCCCGCGGCTCCAGCTTGCGCGCGAGGTCGCGGTCCAGGCTGGTGACCGAGATCGACACCATGATGAGGTGGCGCTCCGCCATGTCGGCGATCAGGTCCAGATCGTCCAGCACCCGCGCGCTCTTGGTGGTGATGCCGACCGGATGGTTGAAGTCGCTCAGCACCCTCAGCACGCTGCGCGTGATGCGGTATTGCCGCTCGATCGGCTGGTAGACGTCGGTGACGGCGCCGAGCGCCAGCACGTCCGGCCTGTAGCCGGGCTTGCGCAGTTCCTTGGCCAGCAGCTTCGCGGCGTCGGCCTTGGCGAACAGCCTGCTCTCGAAATCGAGGCCGGGCGAGAGGCCGAGATAGGCGTGGGTCGGCCGCGCGAAGCAATAGACGCAGCCGTGCTCGCAGCCGCGATAGGTGTTCACCGAGCGATCGAACGGCACGTCCGGCGACTGGTTGTGCGCCATGATGGTGCGGCTGGAATCGAGCGTGACCTTGGTGGCGAGCGGTGGCGGCTCGTCCTCTGGATCGCCGCTCGCGAGCGCCCTCGGTTGGGTCCAGCCGTCATCTTCCAGCGGCCGCTCGCCCAGCTCGTAGCGGCCCGGCCGGTTGCTGACCGCGCCACGCCCTTTCAGCGCGCGGCTCGGCAAAGTCGGATCGGGGACCGATGGCAGGTCCAGGTCTGGTTCGTATTTCGGCATCGCCCGATCTTGCCCCGCTGATGAGAACAAAGCAAGAACAAAGGAGTTGCCAAAACCGCGAATGACTGCGTTCGCCTTGCTCGGGATGCGCGCGACAAGCGAAGGAACTGCCTGCGGCGCGCGGCTCGCCTCTCAGCCCGAGTGCGGCTTGGCCAGGGCGGTCAGGGTCGCATTGAGGTCGATCGGAAACGGGAAAACGATCGTCGAGCTGCGCTCGCTGGCGATGTCGTGCAAAGCCGAAAGATAGCGGAGCTGCATGGCCTGGGGCACCGGCTGCAGGATGCGGGCGGCGTCGACCAGCTTCTGCGCCGCCTGCTGCTCGCCCTCGGCATTGATGATCTTGGCCCGGCGGATGCGTTCGGCTTCGGCCTGCTTCGCGATGGCGCGGACCATGCTCTCATCCAGATCGACGCGCTTGATCTCCACATTGGAGACCTTGATGCCCCAGGCGTCAGTCTGCTTGTCGAGCACGTCCTGGATGTCCGTGTTGAGCCTGTCGCGCTCGGAGAGCATGGTGTCGAGTTCGTGCTTGCCAAGTACGGAGCGCAAGGTGGTTTGGGCCAGCTGGCTGGTCGCTTCCAGGAAGTTCGCGACCTGGATGATGGCCTTCTCGGCGTCGATCACGCGGAAATAGATCACGGCGTTGACTTTCACCGAGACATTGTCGCGCGAGATTATGTCCTGCGCCGGCACGTCATTCACGATGGTCCTGAGATCGACCCGCACCACCTGCTGGATGAATGGCACGATGAGCACCAGACCCGGCCCCTTGGTTCCCGTATAGCGGCCGAGCGTGAAGATCACGCCGCGCTCGTATTCGCGGAAGATGCGGATCGCCGACGCCACGATGAGCCCGACCAGGATGATGATGGTCGCGATGAACGCCAGGGTGATGGTCATGACCGCGCCTCCTTGGCTCTATTGATCCTCGATGCGTTCCACCAGCAGCGTCAGCCCGTCGCGATCCCGCACCGTTACGCGGTCGCCGGGGTGGAGCGCCGCGCCGGCGCGGGCGCGCCAGATCTCGCCGGCCAGCCTCACCCGGCCCTCGCCGCCGGACCACTTGACCACGCTGCCGGTCGCGCCGATCAGCGCTGCCCCGCCTGTCACCACCACCCTGCGCCGCGAGCGCACAAGCATGGAGAGCGCCAGGACTAGAAATCCGGCACTGACGGCGGTGCTGGCGACAATAACCGAAATCGACAGCCCGAAGTTCGTCGACCCCGGTTCGAACATGATGATGGAGCCGATGACGAAGGCAACGACGCCACCCAGGCCCAGAATGCCGAACGAGGTGATGAAAACCTCCGACGCCATCAGGGCAATGCCGAGCAGCACCAGGGCTATGCCGGCGTAGTCGATGGGCAGCACGCTGAGGGCGAAGAGGGCCAGGAGCAGGCAGATTCCGCCCAGCACGCCCGGCAGGATGCTGCCCGGATTGGAGAGTTCGAAGATCAGTCCATAGATGCCGATCAGCATCAGAATGTAGGCGATGTTGGGGTTGGTGATGACCGTCAGCAGCCGCGTGCGCCAATCGATCGGGACCTGGATGGGCACGAGATCGGACGTCGCCAGCTTTTGCCGGCCGCCCGCGACGATGGCCTCCCGTCCGTCGATCTTCTTCAGCAGTTCGTCCACCGTCGGCGCGACGAGGTCGATCACGCCCAGCTTCAGCGCCTCCTCCGCCGGCAGGCTGGCGGCGCCACGGACGGCGGATTCGGCCCAGTCGGCGTTGCGGCCATGCAACTGCGCCAGGCTGCGGATATAGGCGACGGCGTCATTCACCATCTTGCGCGTCTCGACGTTGCCTTCGCCCGGTGCTTCCTTCTGCCCCTTGGCGTCCTTGTCCTGGTCGGGCGCGTTCGGCTCGCCGCCCGGCATTTCCGGCATGCCGCCGATCACGATGGGTGTCGCCGCGCCCAGGTTGGTGCCCGGCGCCATCGCGGCGATCGATGCGGCATACATGATGTAGGTGCCGGCGCTGGCGGCGCGCGCGCCGCTCGGGGCCACATACGCGACCACCGGAACACGAGACGCCAGTTCCGCGCGGATGATCTTGCGCATAGCGATATCCAGACCGCCGGGCGTGTCGAGGCGCAGGATGACGAGCCCGACATGCGCAGGGTCCAGCCCGGCCAGCTGCCGCTCCACATGATCGGCGATGGCGGGGCCGATCGGCCCCTCGATATCGACAATCAGGGCCTGGCGCGAACCCGGCTGCGCCGCCGCCAACGGCGCCTGCAAAGCCGCCAGCAACAGCGTCGCCCCGCCGGCCATCAGCCAGCGAACGCAACGGGCCAGAGGTGCGTCGGCGATACGCCGCATGGGCAAGTACCTTGTCGCACTTGTCGGAGTGTGATGCCGCCGGCGGTTCTCCGCAAGATTGTGCTGGAGCATGGGTAAGGGACTGTGATTGGTGTTCCGTTGATCTAGAATGGGCGCATGATCCGAGGTGATCCGGCCGCCGCCGCCGGCTTAGCGGTTATCCTGGACGCGCACCGGCGCTATCTCGAGACCGATCGGCGGGAGGGTGCGCGTGCCGATCTCAGGGGCGCCGACCTTTCGCGCATGAACCTGGTTGCGGTCGACTTGCGACGCGCGCGGCTGGCTCATGCCCGGCTTGACGACGCTGATCTCAGCCGAGCCCTCCTGGAAGGTGCGAACCTGAGCGGAGCGAGCCTGCGCGGCGCACGCTTGCGAGAAGCCGGCCTGGCGCGGGCGCGGTTGAGCGGCACGGACTTGGTGGGCGCCGATCTCAGCGCGGCCCGGATCGAAGGGGCGGAGTTGGAGTTCGCGTTGCTGGAGCAGGCGAGTCTGGCCCGGGCGCGCCTCGCCGATTGCGACCTCAGCGGCGCCAATCTGGCGGGCGCGGATCTGAGCGACGCCGACCTGCAGCGAGCCAATCTGCGCGGCGTGGACGCGCGGGGTGCGCGACTCGACGGCGCGGACCTGCGTGCAGCGCGCCTTGGCGGGGCGATCCTCAGCGGGGCGTCGCTGCGCGGCTGCGATCTCAGGGGTTCCTATCTACGGGTGGCGAAACTGGATGGCGCCGATCTTTGCGGCGCCGATCTGCGGGATGCGGTCGGCTTGACGGCGACGCAGATTGCATCGGCGCGGCGCGACGATCGCACCAGGCTGCCGCCCGATTGGGCCGCGGGAGGAAGCGATGGCTGACGCTGATCAGGTTGCCCTGCTGCGCACAGGAGTCTCTGCCTGGAATGACTGGCGCGACCGACATGCAGGCGCCGAACCCGACCTGTCGGGCGCGCCCCTGCGCGGGCTCGATCTCGCCGGGGCCGATCTCAGCGCGGGCGATCTGCGCGGAGCCGACCTGCGCGGCGCCATCCTGCGCGCTGCACGCTTGACCGGTGCGCGACTGGACGGCGCCAACCTGTTCAAGGCCATGCTGGATGACGCGGACCTCGACGGCGCTGTGCTGGTGGGCACGCAGTTCCTGAATTGCGCTCAGCTCGTGACGGCGCGGAACTGGGCCACCGCGCAGCGCGACCCCGACCTCGCGTGCGGTGCGCCGATCCCGCCGGCGCCGACATAGGCGATTCCCTTACGCCTTCACGTAGTTGCGCCAGAAGTGCTTCTGCCGGAAGCCGAGCTTGTCGCGCGCCTTCTTGTTTGAAAGCAGGGTCTCGAACTCGCCGATCTCGGCCTTCACCGGAACCTTGGGATAGAAGCGCTTCAACAGCTCTCTCGTCGGCAAATCCGATGAGGTGTCGCCGCTGGCGGCGTTGAATATCTGGAAGCCGAGACCGCTCGTCTCGATGCAGCGATGGCAGAGTTCGCCGAGATCGCGCGCATCGATGTAGCTCCAGGCGATCTTCCTGCGGAAGCCGGGATCCTGGAACCATTTCGGGAACAGGGCGTATTCGTGCGGCTCGATCACGTTGCCGATGCGCAGGGCATAGATATCGGCGCCGCTGCGCAGCGCGAAGGCGCGCGCGGTCTTTTCGTTCACCACCTTGGAGAGCGCATAGCTGTCCATCGGGTTGACGTCGTACTCTTCGTCGAGCGGGAAGTAGTCGGGGTCGCGCGGCGTGTCCGCGAACACCACGCCATAGGTGGTCTCGCTCGACGCCATGACGATCTTGCGGATGCCGAGCTTCACCGCCGCCTCGATCACGTTGTAGGTGCCCATCACGTTGACGCGGTAGAGCTCGTTGTCCGGCGCGATCATGATGCGCGGAATGGCGGCGAAATGCACCACCGCGTCGACCGGCTGGGCGCGCAGGTCGGGATCGAACTCGTGCAGGCCCATATAGCTGGTGAGCGCGTTGAACACCTGACCGGAATCGGTGATGTCGGTGATGAGGGTGCGGGCCTTGGGATTGTCCAGCGGCCGGCTGTCGAGGTTCAGCACCTGGCAGCCATGGTCGAGCAGCACCTGCACGGCATGCCTGCCGGCCTTGCCGCTGCCGCCCGTAAAGATCACCCGCTTCATCGCCAATTCCTCCGCTTTGATCACCTGCGCCGATGCGGATTCTATAGCGGGCGCGCAACGATCCTGGAAGGGTGGAGCTTTCCCCTCATTCCAGACCGAGCAGGTCCGATTTCTCTTCCGGCAGATCCGTCGAGTGCCAACTGAAGAAGAACAGAATCGTCCGTTCATACTGATGCGAATAGCCGAATTGCGGGCCGGTGATGTCGATCAACCTGCCGTCGGACGTGCTGTAGCCGAAGGCGGCGATCTTGGCGACGCCTTGCCTCACCTTGTCGCTGTAGAGCGCAATCTGCGGAACCTTGATGGCCTGGCCGGCGAACGGTACCGGCGCATCGAACGTATCGATGCCGATCAGCGTCTGCCGGTCGTCGATGGAAAGCGCGCCGGCGCGCACCTCCACCACCGCGGCGGCCTTGCCCTTGTCGTCGACCAGGTGCGCGCCGCCGCGCAGCAGCCGGTCTTTCATCTGGCCGGCGGCATACCTCCCGTCGCTGCCGTCGAGCTGGTCGGCATTCACGAACACCTTGGTGCCCGGCGGGATCTTGAGATCGACCTGCGCGATCGCGCGGTCTACGGCGGTGGAAATCAGCAGTTCCTCGGTCGCGCTGCGCTGCGGGCTCGTCTCGCGGATCGTAGTGCAGGCGCCGAGGCCGATGACTGCGAGGCTCAGCGCCAGAAGGTTCAGGACGTATGGTCTGGCATGATGCATCGGCTGAGGGGCCTTGCAGATCGAACGATGAAGATGACGGATTGCGGCGACGGAGGACGGCCGCTGGACACGGCTATCGACGGGTGAACGCTTGAAGCGCGGATGAGTTCCATGGAGGCCGCCGTCGAGCGGCATGTGGCGTTCGGTCGCGCGCTGCGCGGCTCAGCCCGGTCAGGTTGTGGCTGCATGGCAGCCTCTCGCGTCAGTGTCCTTGCGGACTTTTCGGCGCTGGATGAACATGCGCCACCGCGTTCCACGAGCAGATAAATCCCGCAGGCAGCCACCTACCTTGAACTCCACGGTCCAGACCGCAGCGTTCGCGCTGCAGACCACAGAACTCACCAAGCGGTTCGGCGATATCCTGGCGGTGGACCGGGTCTCGATCGCGGCCAGGGCCGGGGAGATCCTGGGCCTGATCGGCCCGAACGGCGCCGGCAAGAGCACGCTGATCAAGATGCTGACGACGCTGCTGCCCCCGACCTCGGGCCACGCCATGGTCGCCGGCTGCGATGTCGCCGCCCAGCCGGCCGAGGTGCGCCGGCACATCGGCTATGTCCCGCAGCTCGTCTCGGCGGACGGGTCGCTGACCGGCTACGAGAACCTGCTGCTGTCGGCACGGCTCTATGGCATACCGCGCGCGCAGCGCGGCGAGCGCATTCGGCAGGCGTTCGATGTCATGGGTCTCTCCGAGGTCGCGGATCAGCGCGTGCAGCGCTATTCGGGCGGGATGATCCGGCGGCTGGAGATCGCGCAAAGCCTGCTGCACCGCCCGGAGGTGCTGTTCCTGGACGAGCCGACGGTCGGGCTCGACCCGGTCGCGCGGCAATCGGTCTGGCGGCATGTGCTGCATCTCAAGGAGGTGCTGCACACCACCATGCTCGTCACCACGCACTACATGGAAGAGGCCGACGATCTGTGCGACCGCATCGCCCTCATCCATCACGGCAGGATCGCCGCGGTCGGGACGCCGGCCGAACTGAAAGCGCGGGTCGGTCCCGATGCCACGCTCGACGATGTCTTTGCGCAGCTGGCGGGCGGCGCGCTGCAATCGCGCGACGACTACAAGTCGATCCGCCGCACCAGGGCGAGCGTGCGCAAGCATGGCTAGCCGAACCCTCTCCGACGGGACGGCCGCCTTCCTCGTCCAGGTGTTCGCGATCGCCGATGCCGAATTCCGCAAGTTGCGCCACGATCCCATCGAACTGGTGACACGCGCCGTGCAGCCGGTACTCTGGCTGCTGCTGTTCGGCCAGGTGATGATGCAGATCCGCGGTCTCTCCGGCAGCAATCTCGACTACCTCGATTTCCTGTCCGCCGGCATCCTGGCGCAGAGCGTGCTGTTCACCGCCATCTTCTTCGGCATCTCCGCGATCTGGGAACGCGACCTCGGCATCCTGCATCGCTATCTGGTGAGTCCGGCCGCGCGCCCGGCGCTGGTGGTGGGCAAGGCGCTGTCGGCCTCGTTCCGCGGCCTGTCGCAGGCCGTCATCATCTACATCCTGGCGCTGCTGCTCGGGATCGGCGTCGATCTGGCGCCGACGCATATCGTCGGCACGATCCTGTTCATCGCGCTCGGCTCGATGCTGTTCTCGACCCTTTCGCTGATCATCGCGTGCCTGGTGAAGACGCGGGAGCGGTTCATGGGCATCGGCCAGGTCATGACCATGCCGATCTTCTTCGCCAGCAACGCGATCTATCCGATCAGCCTGATGCCGCACTGGCTGCAGACGATCGCGCGCGTCAATCCGCTGACCTACGAGGTCGATGCCCTGCGCTTCCTGATGCTGCGGGACGGCGTCAGCGCCTATGGCCTCGCCGCCGATGCCGCGGTGCTGGCCGGAACCTTTGCCGTGCTGGTCTTGATCGCGGCGCGGCTCTATCCGCGCATGGTGACGTGAGGACGGGATCAGGAGCGGTCGAGCGTGAACAGTTCCTGCGGCCGCGCGACGCCGCGCAGGGCATAGCGCCCGACCGAGACCAGGCGCGGGCCGGCATCGCGCAAGGCCGCGGCAAAGGCGGCGGAGACCAGCATGCGCTGGTCGGCGGAGCGGCACATGGCGGCGATCCGGCTGGCCTCGTTGACGGCAGGGCCGACGACAGTGAAGTCCAGCCGCTCCTCGCTTCCGATGTTGCCGAAGAACACTTCGCCGATATGGAGGCCGACATACATGTGCGTGGCGGGCAGCCCTTCGCCCGTCCGCCGCCGCTTGAGGACCGCGATTCCCTGTTCCGCCGCGAGCGCGGCGCCGATCGCAGCGGCGCAGGCCCTGCTGCTGTCCTTCGAGGTGAAGATCGCCAGCACGCCGTCGCCGATCAGCTTCAGGACATCTCCGCCATGGTCGCGGATGGCGGAGACGATGACATCCGCACAGTCGTTGAGCAGGGGGATGATCTGCTCCGGCGGCGCGCTGTCGGTGATCCTGGTGTAGCCGCTCAAGTCGCTGAACCACAGCACTGCCTCGATGCGGTCGGCGACCCCGCGCTCGATCCGCCCGCTCAGGACCAGTTCGCCGGCGTCGCGGCCGAGATAGGTTTCCGCCAGCGTGCGCACCATCCGGCCGAGCGAGACGCTTTTCATCGCGCCGGCCAGGAACGGCGCCAGACGCTGGATTGCGGCGATCTCGCGATCATCGAAGCCGCTCTCCCGGTCGGTGTACCAGGCGGAGTACATGCAATCCATGTCGCCGATCGTGCCGGACGGGCCGAAGCGCGTCAGGACGCCGAAGAACTCCTTCAGGCCCGCGTCGCGGTCCTGCTCCAGGTTCCAGTAGCGCGCAAGCGTCGCGTCGGTCAGCCGTTCGCGCAGGTAGGTTTCGCCGGTGCTGAAGAGCCGGTAGAAGGTGCTGCGGCGCCAGTTCTCCGCCGCCTCGCCCCGGTTGGTGCGGGCATATTCCGTGAACACCGTCTCCGGAGTGTTGCGGCGCCAGCGGATGGCGTGACCCTCGTGCGTCGGATGCAGCGTGTCGAGCACCACGACCAGGCTGCCCAGCGGCAGCCCCGCCGCCAGCGCGCGCTCGCAGAAGCCCGCCAACATCCCGGTCTCCGGACTGCCGGCAAGGCCCGCCTCGGTGATCCAGGCCGCGAGGTCCTGGAGCTTCAGGTCATCCATCGATGTCAGGTGGTCCGGCGCCGGTGCTCTTCCAGGCGCGGCATCAGCTCGACCAGGTTGCAGGGCCGATGCCGGTTGTCGAGCTGGTGCTTCAATATCTCCTCCCAGCCGTCGCGGCAGGCGCCGGGCGACCCGGGCAGGGCGAACAGGTAGGTGCCGCGCGCCACGCCGCCGACGGCGCGGCTCTGGATGGTCGAGGTGCCGACCTTCTGGAACGAGATCCAGCGGAACAGCTCGCCGAAGCCGTCGATCTTCTTCTCGAACACCGATTCGAAGGCTTCCGGAGTCACGTCGCGGCCGGTGACGCCGGTGCCGCCGGTCGCGATCACCACATCGATGTCCTCGCGCGATATCCAGGCCTGGAGCTGGGCGGCGATCGCGGGAGTATCGTCATTGACGATGATGCGGTCTGCCACCACGTGGCCGTCGCGCGCGATCAGGTCGACCAGCGTCTGGCCGGATCTGTCGTCGGCGGCGGTGCGCGTATCGGATACCGTCATGACGCCGATCCGCACGGGCAGGAACGGCCGGCTCTCATCAAGCTTGGGCATGGCTGTCAGCCTTTCGGCCCAAGCATAGACCAGCAGGCGGAAGCGTCGAGAGGCTACTTAGTTGGCCGAGGCCGTCGCCGTGCGGTCCTGGCCGGCATATTGCGGCCAGCCGCCCGTCGCGAGCGCCTTGAGGGTCGGCGTGTCCTGGCCCAGCCGCTCCTGATAGATCCAGTAGGCTGCCACGATGCGCTTCACGAACTGGCGCGTTTCCTTGGAGGGCATGGTTTCCAGGAACAGCAGCGCGTCGCTCATCGCCTTCGGCGCGCTTTTCCATTTCTGGAGGTTGCCGGCGCCCGCGTTGTAGGCGGTCGCCATCAGGATGAGGTCGTTGTCGACGAGGCCGTTGCGCAGCAGCTTGGCGATGTATTTCTGGCCCGCCGCGATGGAGAGCTGGGGGTTCTTCAGCTGCGCGGGACTGTACCCCAGCTTGCGGCCGGTGTCGGGCATGACCTGCATCAGGCCGAGCGCGCCGTCGCCGCTGACCGCCGTGGGGTTGAAGCCCGATTCCTGGCGCATGATGGCGTAGAGCAGCGCGCGGTCGACGGAGAAGCCGCCCTTCGGCTCCCAGCGCGGGATCGGAAACAGCGCGGCGGGAATGACGGAATCGCTGTAGAGCCGCTGGGTCGCACCCATTTTCAAGGCGAGCGACGGCATGCGCGCGATCTCGGCGACGCCGAGCAGCGCCTCGTCGACGCTGTCCTTGGCCTTGGATTGGAGCAGCAGCAGCTCCTTTTCCGCCGCCGCGAGCTGGCCGACCTGGATCAGCGCGAGCGCCCGCTTGCCGGAGCGCGTGCCGAGCAGGAGCTGGCCGTGGGCGCGGGCGAATTTCGGCGCGGACCAGTCGATCCTCGGCTCGATACCAAGGGCGCGCGTCGCCAGCTGGCCATAGAACGTCAGGGGATACTTTGCCGCCTGCCGGAGCAGGGGGCTGACCTTCTCGGGCTGCTTGGCGCGAAGATAGGCGCGCGCGGCCCAGAACGCGGCCTTCGACTTCTGCCAGGGATTTTTGTCGTCGTCCCGGGCATCCTTGATGAAGGCGGCCGCGGCCTTGCTGAACCGGCCCTGCCGCCAAGCTTCGATTCCTGCCAGCCAGTTGGCGTCGCGGTCGTCATAGCTCTCGTCCGGCGAACCGACATGCACCACGTTGGTCGCGGGCTCGGTCAGCTTGGTCGCTCCCTTGTGCAGCGCGAGCCGATAGATCGCGCGCGCATCCGCAAGCGTGTTGAAGCGGCGCAGCCAGTCGGTCAGCTCCTTGGGCTTGGAAACATAGGTCGGCGACAGGTACCGGTCGGCCAGGACTTCGCCCAGCAGCGACAGGTCGGTCAGTTCGCCGATGATCCGGTCGGCGGCGCGGAACTCGCCCGCGGCCTGAAGCCGGAAAATGTCCCGGTAGCGATCGGCATTGACAGCGTCCAGGGGCTTGGGCAGATCGGCTCCGCCGACCTGTGCGTCGTCTCCGGGCAACGCCGCGGTGGCGCCCGATCCGTCCTGTGCCAGGGCATCCGCCGATGGGCCGGCGGACAGCAAAACCCCCGATAGCGCGGCCGCCAAAAAGACGCGGCCACCGTGAAAGTGCCAGCAAAGAGCCAAGGTTTCCGTCCCCTTGTGCGGTCGTTCCGTCCCGAACGGAACGAGTAGTTGATCGTTTCTTGTTGTCTCCCGGAGTCACGGTTAGCCGATCGGGGAGGCGGGTGTCCACTAAAAATCCCTCGCGCCAACAACCCGTATGGGCACGGCTGAGTTCCAAACCACTAGAGTTATTGATGAATCATGGGAGGAGGGTTAAAGCGGACTTTAATATCGGTCTGTATCCGCTGGTTTTTCTTGTACGGGATTTACCGTGTTTTGGAGCCTTTACCACAATAGTTAAGGCCCTCACACTATAATCCTAATTCTTTCAACTTTAGCAGATCGCGCCAGGTTTCCCGCTTCTGGGCCGGCTGGCGCAGCAGATAGGCCGGGTGGAAGATCGGCAGCGCCGGGATGGTCGCGCCGCTCTCGCGGAAGGGATATTGGAACCACCGGCCGCGCAGCCTGGTGATGCCCTCCGTGGTGCCGAGCAGGCCCTGGGCGGCAGCGGCCCCCACCAGGACCAGAATCCTAGGAGCCACCAGCTCGATATGGCGCTCGACGAACGGCTTCTGGGCTGCGTGCTCCAGATCGGTCGGCTTGCGGTTTCCAGGCGGGCGCCAGAAGCAGATGTTGGTGACGTAGAAGCTGGTCCGGTCCAGCCCGATCGCCGCCATCATCCGATCCAGGAGCTGGCCCGACGCCCCGACGAAGGGCAGGCCCTGGCGGTCCTCATCGGCGCCGGGCGCCTCGCCTACCAGCATGACCTTGGCAGCCGGATTGCCGTCCGCGAACACCAGGTTGGTGGCGGTGCGGTGGAGTGAAATGCCGTCGAACCGCATCAGCGCCTCCCGCAGGGAAGCAAGGTCCGGGGCCGCCCGCGCGGCCTCGCGCGCCGAGAGGACGGCGGCCTGGTCCATCGGGCCAGGGATCGGCTGGTGAACGCGGGCGGGAGCAGGCGGCGCACGGAACGGCGTGGCCGCCTGTTCAGAGAGCTGCCGGGCCGCCGGCGCCATCGCCGGCGTCACGGTCCCGGCGGGCCGGGCGGCCGCCTGGCCGGTCGCCGCAAGGCGGCTTTGCGGCGTCGGCTCAATAGCTTCGTCGGCGCCCCACTCGATATAGAGCTTCAGCAGCGCCAGGGTCTGCTGCGGGTCAAGTTGATCGGCTAGGGTCGGTTGTGACATGACACGATCGTAGCACCGGTTGCGCGCGCGGCCAATTCGACGCGCCGCTCCGGGGCGCCACGGACTTGAATGTTGGCGGCGGCTACGCGCCGCGGGGAGAAGCCGGATGGACCGCGAGGTGATGGAGTACGACGTGGTGATCGTGGGCGGGGGGCCGGCGGGCCTCAGCGCGGCGATCCGCCTGAAGCAGCTGGCGGCGGAAGCCGGCCACGACGTCTCGGTCTGCGTGATCGAGAAAGGCGCGGAGATCGGCGCACATATCCTCTCCGGCGCCGTGCTGGAGCCGCGCAGCCTCAACGAGCTGATCCCCGACTGGAAGAAGAAGGGCGCGCCGCTCAACACGCCGGCCAAGGAGGACCAGTTCCTGCTCCTGACCAAGTCCAGCGCGATCCGCCTGCCGACGCCGCCACAGATGCACAACGAGGGGAACTACATCATCTCCGTCGGCAATCTCTGCCGCTGGCTGGCCCAGCAGGCGGAGGGACTTGGCGTGGAGATCTATCCGGGCTTCGCCGCGGCCGAAGTGCTCTATGACGAAAGTGGGGCGGTCAAGGGCGTCGCCACCGGCGACATGGGCATTGGCAAGGATGGCCGGCACACCGCCAACTATACGCGCGGCGTCGAGCTGCACGGCAAGCAGACGATGTTCGCGGAGGGTTGCCGCGGCTCGCTTACCAAGACCTTGTTCGAGCGTTTCAACCTGCGCCAGGACTGCGACCCGCAGACCTTCGGCATCGGCATCAAGGAACTATGGGAAGTCGATCCCACCAAGCACAGCCAGGGCAGGATCACCCACACCATCGGCTGGCCGATGGACAGCGCCACCTATGGCGGATCGTTCCTCTATCACCTCGAGAACAACCAGGTCGCGGTCGGCTTTGTTGTCGGGCTCGACTATGAGAACCCGCATCTTAATCCGTTCGAGGAGTTCCAGCGCTTCAAGCAGCACCCGGCGATCCGGCCGGTGTTCGAGGGCGGACGGCGCATCGCCTATGGCGCGCGCGCGATCAACGAGGGCGGCTTCCAGTCGATCCCCAAGCTGACCTTCCCCGGCGGCTGCCTGATCGGTTGCACCGCGGGCTTCGTCAACGTGCCGAAGATCAAAGGCACGCATACGGCGATGAAGTCCGCCATGATTGCGGCGGAGGCGATCTTCCTCCATCTCAAAGCGGGCGATGCCGCCGGCGCCGAAATCACCGCGTATCCCGAAGCGCTGAAAAAGACCTGGCTGTGGGATGAACTCTATCGCGTGCGGAACGTCCGCCCGTCCTTCCACAAGGGCCTGTGGGGCGGCTTGCTGTACTCGGCGCTCGATACCTATCTGCTGGGCGGCAAGGCGCCCTGGACTTTTCACCACAAGGCGGACAACACCACCCTCAGGAAGGCATCGGAGATGCCGAAGATCGCCTATCCGAAGCCGGACGGAGCGGTCAGCTTCGATCGGCTGTCGTCCGTCTTCCTCTCCTCGACCAACCACGAAGAGAACCAGCCGTCACACTTGACCCTCAAGGACGCGGACGTCCCGATCGCAACGAATCTGGCGCTTTATGACGCGCCGGAGCAGCGCTATTGCCCGGCCGGTGTTTACGAAATCGTGCGGGATGGCGATGGCGGCAACCCGCGGTTGCAGATCAACGCCCAGAATTGCGTCCATTGCAAAACCTGCGACATCAAGGATCCCACCCAGAACATCAATTGGGTTGTGCCGGAAGGCGGTGGAGGTCCCAACTATCCGAATATGTGAGCCAAATATGGCCGGGACTGTTGACCCGGCGCGTTCTATATAAAGGGCATGGAACACCCCCGAGAGGATCGGATTCGCACGTGCTGACCTTGGATTCGTCGCGCCGGCGCGCCGGCTGGCTGCCGGGCACCTGCGCCGCGCTCATCGCTTCCCTTGCGCTGGCGGCCTGCGGGCCGGGAGAGCCTGCGGCGATCGCCCGCGTCGCCGATGCCGAGGGTACGGTCGTGGGTCAAACTCCGGCGCCCGCGCCGGAGAACTGGACCGCCACCGGCGCCTATCTCGCCGGCATCACGGCGTTCGACAACCGGGACATGACGAACGCGGCGGAGCTGCTGACCCGGGCGCTCGGCGGCGATATCGCCAATGTCGGCCTGGCGCAGAAGACGCTGGTGGCGCTGATGAGCGATGGCCGGATCGACGACGCCATCAAGCTCGCGAAGCAGTTGAAGCAGGCCGGCGTCAAATCGACGCTGATCACCCTGGTGCTGGTGCAGGACCAGGCCCGGCAGGGCCGCTATGCCGACGCGCTGGCGTTGTCGCGCGAGCTGCCGGACGACCGGCTGATGCAAGTCACGGCGCCGATGGTGCGCGCCTGGCTCGCAATCGGTGCGAAGAAGGACAAGGCGGCGGGGCTGGCGGAACTGAAGCCGCTCCAGTCGATCGAAGGCGCGTCGATGCTGGCGCAGATGCAGTCGGCGCTGATCGAGGACCATGCCGGCGACGGCAAGAAGGCGGCGGCGGATCTGCTGGCGGCGATCGATTCCAGCGCCGACATTCCGGCCCAGCTCGCTGAATTCTATGTCACCCTGATGCTGCGCGACGGCAACGAGAAGGCGGCTCGCGACATGGTGGCCCGCTATCGCGCCCAGGCGCAGGGCCGCGGCGAGGATGTCGCAACCGCGATGGAGCAGCAGATCGGCACGTCCAGGCCCAAGGGTCCGTTGGTTGCCGACGTGAAGCGCGGCATCGCGATTTCCTATACGCAGATCGCCATGGAGTTGATGGCCGACGACTACAATGGCGATGCGATGTGGCTGACCCACCTTGCGATCGACCTCGATCCCAAGCTCGATCTCGCGTCGCTCGCCCTGGGCGATCTCCATCGACAGGCCAATCATCTTGACCGGGCCATTGCCGCCTATAGCCAGGTTCCGGAGGGTTCGATCTATCGCCGGCCCTCGCAGCTTTCGATCGCCGAATGCTATCGCCGGCAGGGAAAGTTCGACGATGCGGAAGGCCTGTTGCGCAGGCTGATGGACGGGGACAAGACCGACATCGCCGCCGCCCAGCAGCTTGGCCAGTTGCTGCGCGCCAACAAGAAGTTCGACGAGGCGGCGAAGGTCTACGGCGTGGCGATCGGCCGGCTGGGCAAGGTCGAGCCGGAGGACTGGCAGCTGTTCTACTATCGCGGTGTTTCGCAGGAGCGGGCGAAGAACTGGCCGGCGGCGGAAAAGGATTTCCAGAAGGCGCTCGAGCTCTCGCCCGACGAACCCTATGTGCTGAACTATCTCGCCTATAGCTGGGTCGAGCGGCGGGAGCGGCTGGATCAGGCGCTGCCGATGCTGGAGAAGGCGGTGAGCCAGCGGCCGGAGGAAGGCTTCATCGTCGATTCGCTCGGCTGGGCGCATTTCATGCTGGGCAAGTATCCGCAAGCGGTCGAGGAGCTGGAGCGCGCAGTCAGCCTGGCGCCGACCGATCCGGTGCTCAACGAGCACCTGGGCGATGCCTACTGGAAGGTCGGGCGGCACCAGGAGGCGCGGTTCCAGTGGTCGCGCGCCTTGAGCTTCGATCCCGACCCGGACCAGACGCCGGTGCTGCAGCAGAAGTTGGAGCAAGGGCTGACCGACAAGGCAGGGGTCAAGCCCGGCGAGCCCAAGGTCGATTCGCAGGCCGGCGGCACCGAGTCCGGCGGATAGACCTTCCTCTGCACTCCCGCGATCCCGATTCCTTCCCGCCATGCTCGCGCGCGCCAAGGTCAATCTCTATCTGCACGTCACGGGCCGGCGCGCTGACGGCTATCATCTGCTCGACAGCCTGATCGTGTTCGCCGAGACCGGCGACGAGATCGCGGTTGCGCCGGCCGAGCGGTTGTCGCTGACGATCGACGGGCCATTTTCCGCGGGTCTCGGTGCCGGGCCGGATAATCTGGTGCTGCGCGCGGCCCACGCGCTGCGCGCGCAGGCCGGTGCGCGCGCCGGCGCCGCCATCCGCCTGACCAAGAACCTGCCGGTCGCCTCCGGCATCGGCGGCGGTTCCGCCGACGCGGCGGCGACGCTCGATGCGCTGTGCGGCCTGTGGAACGTGGCGCCCGGTCGATCCGCGCTGCTGAATCTCGCGATGAGTCTCGGGGCCGACGTGCCGGTCTGCCTCGATGGGCTGCCGAGCTTCGTCGGCGGAGTGGGCGAGGAGCTCGCGCCCGCGCGCGGCCTGCCGCCGGCCTGGCTGCTGTTGGCCAATCCGGGCATCGCGACGCCGACGCCCGCGGTATTCAAGGCGCGGCGCGGCGCATTTTCCGCACCGGCGCGCTGGAGCGAGCCGCCGCGCGACTTCGCCGAGCTTGCCGCGCGCCTGCGCGCGTGCCGCAATGACCTGACCGAATCCGCGATCAGCGTGACGCCCGCGATCCGCGAGGTGCTGGTGGCGCTCGCCGGCCTCCCGGGCTGCGCGCTGGCGCGGCTGTCCGGCAGCGGCGCCACCTGCTTCGGGATGTTCGCCGACGAAACCGCCGCGAGCGCCGCCGAGGCCGCATTGCGCTCGGCGCAACCCGCCTGGTGGGTGAAAGCCGCCGCAATGGCGCGCTAGGGAGGCAGGTCACACCCGAAGGACGTCAAATAGGTTGATCGGAGAGAGCAATGCCGCGGCGCGCCGTCCGTTCACCTGAAAGACGATCGATCTGCCAGGAAGGGAATGACCATCATGTGGCCGGATATTCCGTACCTGCCATGGCGCGACACGTGCTCGGCGCTGCACCTGTATACCCAGATTGCCGGGAAGTACCGGCTCGCCCGCGCGCCCTGGATAAACCACTCCTGGCATGCGACGCTCTACGTGAACGCCCGCGGCCTCACGACTTCGATCGTGCCTGACGGGCCCGGGGGCGTCGAGATCGGGTTCGATCTTCTTGATCATGCCGTAACGGGTTCGGCAAGTGACGGGCGCCGGGCCGCCTTCGCCCTCGGTCCGATGTCGGTGGCCGAGTTCCACGCGCGCTTTCTCGATCTGGTGCGGTCGCTGGGCGGTACGCCCGAGTTCGATGGCCGCCCCAACGAACTGCCCGATCCCGTTCCGTTTGCCGACGACCGGACAGACCGCCCTTATGACGCGGAGGCCGTTGCGCGCTTTTTCCAGGCCGCGGTGGCAATCGATCGCATCTTCAAGCGCTTCCGCACCGCGTTTCTCGGCAAGGCGAGTCCGGTGCATCTGTTCTGGGGCAGTTTCGACCTGGCGGTGACGCGCTTCTCCGGGCGCCGGGCGCCGCTGCACCCTGGTGGAGTGCCTGCATTGCCGGACGACGTGACGCGCGAGGCCTACAGCCACGAAGTGTCCTCCGCCGGCTTCTGGCCGGGCGGCGGAGGGGTCGATGTTCCGGCGTTCTACTCATACGCCTATCCGCCGCCTGCCGGCTTCGCGAACGCGCGGGTCTTCCCGGCCGAAGCCTGCTTCGACAAGCGGCTGGGCGAATTCCTTCTGCCCTATGACGCCGTGCGCCGCGCAGCCGAGCCGGAGGCAGTGACCATGGATTTTCTGCAGACAACCTATGAAGCGGCCGCGGACCTGGGGCGGTGGGACCGTGCGGCGCTGGAGTGCGAACCGGGCGTACCCGGCCGCGCTCGACCCTTGTGATGATGGGCCGATCCACCGATCCCCTGCGCTGTCATTGCGCGAGCCTGGAAAGGCCGGCGGGCTGGGCAGCCGTCCCGAGATCTATCTCTCAGAGCCGCCCAGTTCCGCCGACGCGGCGCGCAGCTCGTCGAGCAGGGCGATGCTCGGCTTGCCGTCGATCCTGAGCCCGGCGGTCACCTGGAAGTCGCGGATCGCGCTCTGGCTTTGCGCGTCGATCACGCCGTCGACCGGACCGGGCGGAAAGCCGAGCTGGTTCAGCAGCGATTCGGTCTCGCCCAGTTCCGCGGGCGTGAGGGCCGGCGCACCACTGCCGGCAAAGTGCCAGAGCGCGACAGCAACCAAAACCGCGGCAATGAGCATCGCCGCCGCCCCGAGGAGGCCTATCCAGCCCGGATCTCCGTCCACATCGGCGCCAGACGGATCATGAGACATGCCCGGAAAATAGCGGCTTCCCTCGGCGCCGCAAGACCGGATCGGATATTCGACCAATTGCGGAACTCTGCTTCATTGACCGGTTTGTCCCATGTGGCATGGTGCCGACCGCAGGTCTCCCGCGCGGCGCCACGCCGCCCCGTAGAAAGATTGGAGGAAGCAATGTTCGACTTGTCGCGGCGCCGGCTGATCTCCGGCATGATCGCCATCGGGCTCGGCCTCTCACCCGCGGCCGCGCATGCCGACGAGTTCATCAACATCCTGACCGGCGGCACCTCGGGGGTCTACTACCCCCTCGGCGTCGCGATTTCCAAGGTCCTCAGCGACAAGGTCGAAGGCGCTCGGCCCTCGGTGCAGGCGACCAAGGGCTCGGTCGAGAACCTCAACCTGATCCAGGCCGGCAAGGGCGAGATCTCCTTCACGCTCGGCGATTCGCTCGCCGCAGCGGTGATGGGCAATACCGATGCGGGCTTCAAGGGACCGCTCGACAAGGTGCAGACCATCGGCGCGATCTATCCCAACTACGTGCAGATCGTCGCCTCGCAGGACAGCGGCATCAAGAGCCTCGCCGACCTCAAGGGCAAGCGCCTCTCGGTCGGCGCGCCGAAATCCGGCACCGAGCTCAATGCGCGCGCCATCCTCGCCGCCGCCGGCATGAGCTACCAGGATCTCGGCAAGGTCGAGTACCTCGATTTCGCGCAGTCGGTGGAGCTGATGAAGAACCGGCAGCTCGATGCCACGCTGCAATCGGCGGGGCTCGGCGTCGCTTCGATCCGCGACCTCGCCTCGTCGATCCCCATCGTCGTGGTCGAAGTGCCGGCGGAGATCGCCGCGAAGATGGGCGAACCCTTCTTCTCCGCCGCCATTCCCGCCAACACCTACGAGGGCCAGGGCGCCGACGTTGCGACGGTCGCGGTGCCGAACTTCCTGGTCACGCGCTCCGACCTGCCCGCCGACCTGGTCTACAAGATCACGCAGGCGATCTATGACAACCTGCCGGAGCTGCAGGCCGCGCATGCGGCCGCCAAGGGCATCTCGCTGGACAAGGCGGCGAAGGGTTCGCCGGCGCCCTTGCATCCCGGCGCGCTCAAGTACTACACCGAGAAGAACGTGCTGTAGCGGCGCTTGGGCGCGCGCGCCGCACCGCGCCCATCTTCTCCCATGTCGCTCGATCGAGAGAGCAATGCCGCTCCCGCCGCCGCGCCGCATTTGCCGTTCGGCGAAACCGGGCTGACCGACGACCTGTTCGCGGCGGGCCTCACCGGACGATTGCTGTTCTGGGTTTCGGTGGCGTTCTCGGCATTCCAGCTGGTGACCGGCTTCGGCATCCCGCTGGACAGGGATTTCGATTTCGTCCCTGGCATCAATCTCGCGCGGCTGGCCGGCGTTGCCTTGGCTGCGGGCGCGATGAAGGTCGGCTGGGACGCGCTGAAGCGGCGCGACCTGCGCGAAGGGCTGATCGCGCTCGTCACGCTCGCGGCGACCTATGCGATCCTGGCGCGCTATGCCGGCGGCTTGCCGAGCCAGGTGCTGCGCGCCATGCATGTCGGCTTCCTGTGCCTGGTGGGCGCGCTGGCGCTGTCAGCGAGCCTGGCCGGCAAGGATGGCCGGCGGGTCGAGCGCTGGCTGCTGTGGGCCGTCGGCATCATCGGGTTCCTGGCCGGACTCTATCAGTGGGCGTTCTATTTCGCCCTCATCGAACGCTCAGGCGATCTGCTGACCCGGGACTTCGTGGTGGGTGCGCTGGTGCTCGCGACCTTGTTCGTGCTGGTGTGGCGCGTGCTGGGGCCGGCACTGCCAATCACCGCAGGGCTGTTCCTGGCCTATTGCCTGTTCGGCCAACATCTGCCGGCGCCGCTCGACCATCGCCCATTCGACGCGGGACAGGTGGTCGAGCACATGGTGTTCGGCACCGAAGGCATCTTCGGCACCCCGGTGCTGGTGTCAGCCACCTACATCTTCCTCTTCATCCTGTTCGGCTCGTTCATGGAGCAGGCCGGCATCATCCGCTTCTTCAACGAGATCTCGATGGCGGCGTTCGGCCGCGCGCGCGGCGGGCCTGGCAAGGTGTGCGTGGCTTCGAGCGCGCTGATGGGCATGGTGTCCGGCTCGGGCGTTGCCAACGTCGTCGCCTCCGGGCAGTTCACCATCCCCCTGATGAAGCGGTTCGGCTTCACCGCGGCGTTCGCCGGCGGCGTCGAGGCGACCTCCTCGATGGGCGGGCAGATCATGCCGCCGGTGATGGGCGCGGTCGCCTTCATCATGGCGGAGACCATCGACGTGCCCTATGTGGAGATCGCGGAGGCGGCGATCATTCCAGCCCTGCTCTATTTCTTCGCCAGCTTCTGGTCGGTGCATCTGGAGGCCGGCAAGCGCGGCCTGGAGGGATTGCCCCGCGACCAGTTGCCGAGCTTCATGGCGGAGGTGAAGGCGAACTGGTACCTCATCCTGCCGCTGCTGGCGCTGGTCTACCTGCTGTTCGCAGGCTTCACGCCCTTGTTTGCCGGCGCGGTCGGCCTTGCGCTCACCATCGTGCTGATCCTCGGCCTCGCGATCTCGGGAAGCCTGTCAGCGATGGCGCTGCGTGTGCTGTTCTGGATCGCGCTCGGCCTCGTCTGTGCGGTCTCGATCTGGCTCAGCGTGGCGGCGGTTGCGCTGGTGACGCTGGCGATGATCATTCCTGCCTGGATGAGCGGCCGCGGGCGCGAGGCGCTGACGGCCTGCCGCTGGGCGCTGGCGGACGGCGCGCGGCAGGCATTGCCGGTCGGCCTCGCCTGCGCGCTGGTCGGCATCGTCATCGGCACCATGACGCTGACCGGGCTCGGCACGGTGGTCGGCAACGCCGTCGTCTCGATCGGGCAGAACAACCTCCCGCTCGCCCTCGTGCTGGTGATGGTGTTCAGCCTGATCCTGGGCATGGGCATCCCGACCATCCCCAACTACATCATCACCTCCTCGCTGGCGGCGCCGATCCTGCTGCATCTCGGCGTGCCGCTGCTGGTCTCGCACATGTACGTCTTCTATTTCGGCATCATGGCGGACCTGACGCCGCCGGTTGCGCTGGCCGCGTTCGCCGCCGCGCCGATGGCGCGCGAATCCGGCTTGAAGATCGGCGTCCAGGCGGTGCGCATCGCGCTGCCCGCCTTCATCGTGCCCTATCTGACGGTGGCCGATCCGGTGCTCCTGCTCCAGCCCGTGCCGGGGCTGGAGGGGGCGGCCTATTGGCTCGACGTCGCCTACGTGGCGACCAAGGCGACGCTGGCCGTGGTGCTGTGGGGCATCGCCGCCTTCGGCTATGCCAACGGCCGGGTGAACTGGGCGGAGCGCGCGCTCAGCGCGCTCGCCGCCGGGTTCCTCATCTTCCCGACGGTGGCGACCGATGCCATCGGCTTCGCGTTGGCAGCCGGGTTGTTCGGCTGGCGCCAGTTCGCGGCCCGCCGCGCCGCTGCCTGAGGGGGTCGGCCGTTCGCGCAGTGAGGGGGACCGCGCCGCGCGGCGCGGTTGCCAAGTCCGGGTCGCTTCCCTATCTTTGCGCCCGCCCGGTCCCGGGCCTGCTGGGGCGTAGCCAAGCGGTAAGGCAGCGGGTTTTGGTCCCGCCATCCCAGGTTCGAATCCTGGCGCCCCAGCCAAGAAATTGTTTGGC
>DASSBF010000075.1:0-26389 GCA_035699005.1 Dongiaceae bacterium | reverse complement strand
ATGGTGCGCGAAGTGGCCTCGAAGACCAACGACATGGCCGGTGACGGCACCACGACCGCGACGGTCCTGGCGCAGGCGCTGGTGCGCGAAGGCGTGAAGGCGGTTGCCGCCGGCATGAACCCGATGGACGTGAAGCGCGGCATCGACACCGCCGTCGCGGCCGTCGTCGAGGACGTGAGGAAGCGCTCCAAGAAAGTCTCGACCTCGGACGAGATCGCCCAGGTCGGCGGCATCGCCGCCAATGGCGAGCGTGACATCGGCGACATGATCGCCAAGGCGATGCAGAAGGTCGGCAACGAGGGCGTGATCACGGTCGAGGAGGCCAAGGGCCTCGAAACCGAGCTCGACGTCGTCGAGGGTATGCAGTTCGACCGCGGCTATCTCTCCCCGTACTTCATCACCAACGCGGAGAAGATGACGACCGAGCTGGAGACTCCCTACATCCTCTTGCACGAGAAGAAGCTCTCCTCCCTGCAGCCGATGCTGCCGATCCTCGAATCGGTCGTGCAGTCCGGCCGTCCGCTGCTCATCGTCGCGGAAGACGTGGAAGGCGAGGCGCTGGCCACCCTGGTGGTCAACAAGCTGCGCGGCGGCCTCAAGGTCGCGGCGGTGAAGGCGCCGGGCTTCGGCGATCGCCGCAAGGCGATGCTGGAGGATATCGCGATCCTCACCGGCGGCCAGGTCATCTCCGAAGACCTCGGCATCAAGCTGGAGAGCGTCACCGTCGACATGCTGGGCAAGGCCAAGAAGATCGTGATCACCAAGGAAGAGACCACGATCGTCGACGGCGCCGGCAAGAAGAAGGAGATCGAGGGCCGCTGCACCCAGATCCGCGCCCAGATCGACGAGACCACCAGCGAGTACGACAAGGAAAAGCTGGCCGAGCGTCTCGCGAAGCTGGCCGGCGGCGTGGCCGTGATCAAGGTCGGCGGCGCCACCGAGGTCGAGGTGAAGGAGCGCAAGGATCGCGTCGATGACGCGATGCACGCCACCCGCGCCGCGGTCGAGGAAGGCATCGTGATCGGCGGCGGCGTCGCGCTGCTCTACGGCACCAAGGTGCTGGAGAAGCTCCAGGGCGACAATTCCGACCAGAAGGCCGGCATCGACATCGTGCGCCGGGCGCTGCAGCAGCCGGTCCGCCAGATCGCCGAGAACGCCGGCGTCGACGGCTCGGTCGTGGTCGGCAAGCTGCTCGAGGGCAAGGGCGCCGCGATGGGCTTCGACGCGCAGAACGGCGAATATGTCGACATGTTCAAGGCCGGCATCATCGACCCGACCAAGGTCGTGCGCTGCGCCCTGCAGGACGCGGCGTCGGTCGCGGGCCTCTTGATCACCACCGAGGCCATGATCGCCGAGCGGCCGGAGAAGAAGTCGGCTCCGGGCGGCATGCCGGGCGGCGGCGGCATGGGCGGCATGGGCGACATGGACTTCTGATCGACTCAAAACTCGATCGGAGTTCGAAGCTCGAAGGGCTGCACCGCAAGGTGCAGCCCTTTTTCTTTGCACAATAAGACTGTCATCCCGGGCATGCGAAGCGCGACCCGGGACCTATGCAGCGGTTCTGCGACGCGGAAGGGTCCCGTGGGTCCCGGATCACGCCGCTGCGCGGCCACGCTCGGCAACGCCGCCCGACCTCGCCTGTTGTCTCCATCGGGGTATTCCGGATGGAGGCCTCAGATGACAACGCGAATCCTGTTGGCGTGCGCCTTGGTCCTGGCGACAGCCGGCCCGGCCCTCGCGGCCGCCACCGGCAGCGACATCCGCGCGGCGATCGCCGGCAACACCGTCCAGGGCAACCGCGGCGCCAGTTCGTTCACCGAGTTCTACGACCCCAGCGGCGCCGTCAAGGGCAAGGACTATGTCGGCCAATGGAGCATCCAGGGCGACCTGATGTGCATCTCCTACCGGACGACGCCCAAGCAATGCTGGAACGCCGACATCAACGGCAACTACATCCGCTGGACCAGGAACGGCGCGCCGGAAGGCAGCGGCACAATCATCCGCGGCAACCCGGACGGCCTCGGCAAGGTGCCGTAGCGCGGCATAGTTCGGTTGCGGCGAAATGACCGTTGCCGTTCGGGGCTCATCCCGCTAAACAGACGCCGTCTCTGGGGAGTAGCCGCCCTCGGCAAGAGGGGAATGCGTCAACAGACTTGGACACGGCCCCGGCCGCTTCCATGGCGCATTCGGCCAGTGCCTGAGCGACCGCTTGGCGAGACCTTTGACTTGCTTGCGCTTCACCCGCGGGATCGGGCGGCGCGGGAAGTCAAATGGTATCCGCCCGGTCCCGCCAACTGGCTGCATGGAACCCCTCCTCGTCTCCGCCGGAATCGTGGCAATCGCCGAGATCGGCGACAAGACCCAGCTCCTCGCACTCGTCCTCGCCGCGCGCTATCGCAGGCCGCTGCCGATCATCCTCGGCATCCTCGCGGCGACACTGGCCAACCATGGCCTCGCCGCCTCGCTCGGCGCGCTTGCCGCAAGCTGGCTGGGGCCGGACCTCATGCGCTGGATTCTCGGCCTCAGCTTCATCGCGATGGCCGGCTGGTGCCTCGTCCCGGACAAGGCCGAAGAAACGCCGAAGGGCCTGGGCCACGCCGGCGCCTTCCTCGCGACCCTCGTCGCGTTCTTCCTGGTGGAGATCGGCGACAAGACGCAGATCGCGACCGTCGCCCTGGCCGCGCGCTTCCGCGACCTCGTGCTGGTCACCGCCGGGACGACCCTCGGCATGATGCTGGTCAACGTGCCGGCGGTGCTGTGCGGCGACGGCATCGCGCGCGTCGCGCCGATGAGGCTGATCCACGCCCTCGCCGCAGCCCTGTTCGCGCTGTTCGGCGTCATGACCCTGGCGCGCTGGGATTTCGGGCTGCTGCCCTGATGGCGGTACTCGCGGGCGGAGCAGCGAACAGCTACTCGCGCATCCATTGCTCGCGCAGCTTCTCGCCAATGAGGCAGTCGATGCGCTTGCCGTTCGCGGTCGCGGCGGCGGGGATCACCCGCGGCTCGTTGCCGGCGATCTCGAGGACGAGCTTGCGGCGGATCGATTCGGCGAACTGGTGGGCGGACCGCACCACCACCGTGAAGGCGCCGAACCCGCCGATCACGCAATCCTCGTAGTAGACATCGAGATCGGGGATCGACGCGAAGCCCCCCGGCCGCTTGATCATGATCGGCAGGCCGTTGATGGTGATCCCGGAACTGACGACCGGCTCGCGCGCCATGTCGATGGGGATGCCCATGTTGTTGGGCCCGTCGCCCGACACGTCGATCACACGGCGCGCGGCCTCATAGCCGTTGTCGTCGAATTGCGGCGCGAGGAATGCGAGGCTGTTCGAGATCGAGGTGCCGCGAAAGTGCTGGATCGGCGCCCGCGCGAGCGCGTCAGCGAAGGCCCCGGCCGATGCCGGGCCGTCGATCACGCGCCAGTCCATCACCTTGTATTGCGTGTCCGGCCCCGCCCACTCGACATAGGACAGCGCGATCTTGCCATGGCCTCCCTGGGCGATGGCGGCGAGGACATCGGGATGGGTGAGCGCCGCGACATAGCCGCCGCGCTGGAGCTCCTGCTCGTCAATATCCATCGAGCGCGATACGTCGACGGCGAGGATGAGCTCGAGATCGACCGGCGTGTCGGCTGCCCGGGCGAGCGGGAGCGCTGCCGTCCAGAGAAGGACCGCGAGGACCGGAGCGAACGCGCTTCTCCGCATGGCAAAATGCCTCCCTGCCATCCCTCCAGGTGCCAGAGTAGCGCGCTTCGCGCCGATCTCCAATCACCCGTCCGCTCGCGCCGCCGCCTCGTGGGAAGTGCGCAAAGATATCGCGCCGCCTGTCGCGGCCTGAAGGGATTCTCGTCGCGTGCTTACGGGCCCGCCGGCTCGAGGCGCAGGATGCGTCCGTCGCCCTCGTCGGTCAGGAGATAGAGGTAGCCGTCCGGTCCCTGCACCACGTCGCGCAGGCGCTGGCCCATGCCTTCGAGCAGGCGTTCCTCGGTGACCACGCGGTCACCTTCGACCTGCAGCCGCACCAGCATGCGGAACTTGAGCGCCGCCACGAACAGGTTGCCTCGCCAGGCCGGGAACTTGTCGCCGGTATAGAAGGTCATGCCGGAGGGCGCGATCGAGGGATCCCAGTAGTAGACCGGCTGCTCGAGTCCGGGCTTGGACGTGCCCTCGCCGATCTTGGCGCCGGAATACTCGGTGCCGTAGGAGATGACGTCCCAGCCGTAGTTCCGGCCCGGCTTCGGCACGTTGATCTCGTCGCCGCCCCGCGCGCCATGCTCGCCGGTCCACAATTCGCCAGTCGCCGGATTGAGCGCCGCACCCTGCACGTTGCGGTGGCCAAGGGAATAGATCTCCGGCGCCGCGTCGCTGCGCCCCACGAACGGATTGTCCTTGGGGATGGTGCCGTCGGGGTTGATGCGCACGATCTTGCCGAGGTCTGTCCTCAGGTCGGCGATGAGGTCGCGCGCGTTGCGGTCGCCGAGCGTGACGAGGAGAGTCCCGTCCTTGAGGAACAGCAGCCGAGCGCCGAAATGCGCGCTGCCAGCGACCTTGGGGCGCTGGCGAAAGATGATCTGGAGCTGCTCCAGCCGGTCGCCGGCCAGCCTGGCGCGCGCCACCGAAGTTGCAGCCCCGCCCGCGCCCGGCTCCGCGAACGCGAAATAGATGAGACGGTTCGACGCGAAATCCGGATCGAGCGCGACATCGAGCAGCCCGCCTTCGCCGCGCGCGTAGACCTCCGGAACGCCGGCAATCGGCGGCGACACCCGCCCGTCCGGGTCGACCAGGCGCAGCCGCCCCGGCCGCTCCGACACCAGCATCCTTCCGTCCGGCAGGAAGGCCAGCCCCCACGGGTGCTCCAGCCCCTTGGCCACGGTGACAATGGAGAGGGGACCGGATTGCGACGGGAACCGCTCAGCGGCCACGGCAGAAACCGCAAGAAGGCATAGGCCTGCGATGGCGGGAGGGCGCAACGCTTTGGACAGTTTCATTTCCGGCCTCCCGTTCGATCCGAGGGATATCGCATATGAAAGATCGGGGCCCCAAGAAATAGTCCCTTCTCCCCTTGCGGGAGAAGGATACGGAGCCTTGGCGAGCAGCGTGAGCCCCCGTCCGCGAATGCGGACATTCGTCCGCGGGGGCGAAGTTGGATGAGGGGTCGCGCACTGACAGGTGCGCGCGCTCGCGAGAGCGCCAGGATGTCAGAGCTAGAGCGCATATTTTCAGCGCTTACGCGCTGCGCGCCCGTCCGCGAATGCGGACATTCGTCCGCGGCCGGCGCGGCCCCCTCACCCAGCTCCCTCGAGGGGAGAGGGGACTTCTCCTAGGCTTCTCTTGTTCGGAATCATATGCGATTGCCTCCCGTTCCATCCCAAGAGAGATTGGAAGGAAGGGCCTGCATCGCAAGCGTTGCAAGATGGCGCTAGTTGCCGCCCTTCAGCAGGATCTGCAGCGTGTCCATCAGGGACCGGATGCGGTCCGCTTCCTCGCGCGTGGTGTCGGCGAGGGATTTCATCTCCTGAGCCACCACCGCGAAGCCGGCGCCGTGCTCGGCGGCGCGCGCGGCCTCGATGCGGGCATTCAGCGCCAGCAGCTTCAGGGTGCGCAATTCGCCGAGGATGTGCTGCACCGCCTCGACAATCTCGTTGCTGGTGCCGGAGATCCTGCCAACCAGCTGCCCCAGCTTCTCTTCCTGCTGCTTCTGCGCCGAGATGTCGATGCAAACCCCTTCCAGGAACAGGAGCTGGCCGTTGCTATCGAAGATGCCGGCGCCGCTTTCATGGATCCACAGCGGCTCGCCGTCACGCTTCATCAGGCGATAGTCGATCTCCCACTTTGTCTTGGTCCCGACCCCCGCGCCGACCGCGGCATCGACGGCGGGTGTGTCCTTGGGATGGACGATGGAGGTGAAGGTGCGGACCCGGTTGTTGAGGAAGTCGGACGCGGGATAACCGGTCAGGGTCGCGATGCCGTCGGTCAGGAACAGCATGGTGTAGCCGGCGTCGTTCTGGCAGCGATAGAAGAAGCCGTTCAGGCGGCTTGCGACGCTTTCGATGACATTCGATTGAATGGAATCGTACATGCCGGCCCCCATCGCCCCGGATGCCCCGGGCGGTGCGGCATGATCGCCGCGCGGTGGTTAACAATCGGCAAACAAGACAAGACCCGGCGGCGCCATCCCGCGATCAGGCCCGCTTCAGCCCGGAAGACCGATCTGTCTCTTGCGGGCCGGCGAACGGCCGGTCGTGGCCGAGCGCGGGGATGCGCGCCCGCGCTTTCGCCACCTCGGCCGGATCGATCTCGGCGAGGATGATGCCTTCCCGTTCGCCGCCATCCGCCAGCACCCGGCCCCACGGATCGACGATCAGCGAGTGGCCGAAGCACTCCGCCCCGCCGGGCAGGGTGCCGTATTGGCAGGGCGCGGCGACATAGCACCCGTTCTCGATCGCGCGAGCCCGGGTGAGGACGTGCCAGTGCGCCTCCCCGGTCACGCGCGTGAAGGCCGCCGGCACCGCCAGCAGGTCGGCGCCGGCCTGGGCCAGGCGGCGATAGAGGTACGGGAAGCGCAGATCGTAGCAGATCGTGAGGCCGATCCGGCACAAGCCGGTATCCGCCACCACCGCGCAATCGCCCGGCGCGATGGTCGCGGATTCGCGCAGCGGCGCGCCCCGGGTCAGCTCCACGTCGAACATGTGGATCTTGTCGTAGCGCGCGGCGACGGCCCCGGCGGGATCGAGCAGGTAGCCGCGGTTGAAGATGCGCCCGTCGCCCGCCAGCACGCCCAGCGATCCCAGCAGCAGCCAGCGCCTGCAGTCCCGCGCGAGGTCGGCGAAGGCCCGCAGCACGGGATGGCGCTCCTCCGCGAAGGCTGCGGGATGCAGCAGCCCGTCTTTCAGCGTCACGCCCGAGAAATACTCGGGCAGACAGACGATCTCGGCGCCGCGGTCCACGGCTTCGCGCGTCAGCCGCGCCGCGATCCGGATATTGTCGTCGACCTCCGCACGCGCGCAGTTCTGGACGCAGGCGACCTTGAAAGACTGGGTCATGGAATTCCCGGACGGATGATGCTTGTGCCGAAGGGTCGGACTCTACGCCCTCATCGGCCTCGCGCAAACCGGCGCGTCGGGGCCTGCCCGTGCGGAAACCCGAGGCCGGCTTGGTTGGCCGGCTCCGCGGATGCGCCGGGCCGCCAGTCATCTCGGTCGTCTCGCGTCAGAGGCCCTGCGCCAGCAGCTCCGCGATATGCGTCGTCGCCCGGCCGGTGCATTGCTCGATCTGCTCGCGGCAGCTGAAGCCGTTGGCAAGGATGATGGTGTCGGGCGAGGCCGCGCGCACCCTGGGCAGCAGGACGCGCTCGGCGCAGGCGATGGAGACCGGGTATTTCGCCGCCTCGAAGCCGAACGACCCCGCCATTCCACAGCAGCCCGAGGCCATGATCTCGTGCTCCAGCCCGACCTTATCCATGACGTTCTTCTCCGCGGTCGGCTTGATCACCGCATGCTGGTGGCAATGCATCTGCACCAGCGCGGGGCCGGAGCGCGGCAGGCGCGGCAGCGTGCAGTCGCGGTCGAGGAATTCGGTGAGGAACAGGGTCTGGCGCGCCAGCCGCTGCGCGCCTTCGTGGCCGCGGAACAGGCCGGGCAGCTCGTCGCGGAAGGCGCTGACGCAGGCCGGCTCCAGCCCGATGATGGGGGTTCCGGCATCGATCTCCGGCTGCAGCGTCTCCAAGGTGCGGCGCCACAGCGCCTTGGCTGCATCGAGCATGCCCCAGTCGTAGAGCGGCCGCCCGCAGCACAAGGGGCGGCCGGGGATCACCACGTCGTAGCCCAGCGATTCCAGCAGCCGGGTCGCCGCGATCGCGGTCGCAGGCCGCAAATAGTTGTTGAACGTGTCGGGCCACAGCATGACCCGGGGCCGCCCGCTCGGCTTGGCCGCATTGCGCCGGTGCCAGGCGGTGAACGGCTGGTCCGCGAAGCGCGGCATGCGGCGCTGTGGCGCGATCCCGCCGATCCATTTCGCCGCCGACGAAAGCCCCGCGGTCTGGGTCACAGCGTTTGCGAGCCACGGAGCATGCCCGGCCAGCCGCGCCCAGCGGTGGATGAGGCCCATCGAGTAGGCCGCGCGCGGCCGCAGCCGCCCGGCGTAATGATGGGCGCGGAACTCGGCCTTGTAGGTCGCCATGTCGACCTGGACCGGGCAGTCGCTCTTGCAGCCCTTGCAGCCGAGGCAGAGGTCGAGCGCCTCCTCCACCTCTTCGCTGCGCCAGCCGTCCTTGATGACTTCGCCCTCGAGCATTTCGAACAGCAGGCGCGCGCGGCCGCGCGTCGAGTATCGTTCCTCGCGCGTCGCCATATAGCTGGGGCACATCACGCTCTTGTCGCTGTCGGTGCGCCGGCACAGCCCGACGCCGACGCAGCGCCGGGTCGCCTTCACGAAGCTGCCGTTTTCCTCGGCAAATGCGAAATGATGCTGCGGCTCGGCCGGATGGTACTCCGGCCCCAGACGCAGATTGGAGGTGATCGGGAACGGGTCGACCACCTTGCCGGGATTCATCTTGCCGGCCGGGTCCCAGATCGATTTGAAGACGCGGAACGCCTCGATCAGCTCCGGTCCGTACATCTTCTCCAGCAGCGCGGCGCGCGCCTGGCCGTCGCCATGCTCTCCCGACAGCGAGCCGCCATAGCGCACGACGAGGTCGGCGGCCTGGTCCAGGAACTGCTGCCAGTTCGCAAGGCCGGCTTCGGTGCGCAGATCGAACGGCACCCGGCAATGGATGAGGCCGTCGCCGAAATGCCCGTAGACCGAGGCCTTGTAGCCATGCGCGTGGAACAGCGCCTTCAGCTCGCGCAGATAGTCTCCCAGATCCGCGCGCCGGACAGCGGTATCCTCCCAGCCGGGCCAGGTTTCCGGAAAGTTGGGGACGTGGGCCGTCGCGGCCAGCCCGGCCTCGCGCACTTCCCAGATTTTTTTCTGGTCATCGAGGCTGTCGACCAGCGCAACCCCTCGTCCCTTTTGTCGGTAGGCGTCCAATAGCGTTTGCGCGGATGCCACCGCTTCGTCGATGGTTTCCGCGCCGAATTCCGCGATCAGCCAGCCATGGCCTTCGGGCAGCAACTTGGCATCGTCTGGGTGGGTATGGCTGCGAGTCATGAAGTCGATCAGCAGCTGGTCCATGCCCTCGAGCCCGATCGGGCGGTATTTCAGCATGTCGGGCACCGCATCGGCCGCCTCATAAACATCGTCGAACCCGATGATCGCCAGCACCCGCTTCGGCGGCGAGTGGACGAGATTGACCTCCGCCTTCAGCACGGTGACGCAGGTGCATTCGGTGCCGACCAGGGCGCGCGCGACGTTGAAGCCCTTCTCCGGCAGCAGCTGGTCCAGGTTCTCGTAGCCTGACACGCGGCGCGGGATGTCGGGATAGCGCGCCAGGATCAGGGCGCCGTATTTCTGGCGGAAGGAATCGAGCCCATCGTAGATTTCGGCGCGCCGGCCGCCGGCTTGCCGGATCGCCGCCAACTCCGCCTCGCTGGTCGGGCCGACCGTCATGCGGGCGCCGTCATAGGTGAGGATGTCCAGCCGCTCGACATTGTCCGCCGTTCGGCCCGCCATGATCGAGTGCACGCCGCACGAATCGTTGCCGATCATGCCGCCCAGCGTGTTGTGGTCGTGGGTCGAGGGGTCGGGACCGAAGGTCAGGTGATGCTGCTCCGCCGCTTCCCGCAGGTGGTCCAGGACGCAGCCGGGCTCCACCGTCGCGAGCCGCGTCTCCGGATCGACCGACAGCACGCGAGTGAGGTATTTGGAGCAATCCACCAGCACCGCGACGTTGCAGCCCTGCCCCGCGAGGCTGGTGCCGCCGCCGCGCATGACCAGCGGCGCGCCGTGGCTGCGACAAAGGTCGATGGTCTTGACGATATCTTCCACCGTGCGAGGCACCACGACGCCGATCGGGACCTGCCGGTAGTTCGACGCATCGGTCGCATAGAGCGCGCGGGAGCCGAGATCGAAGCGCACCTCGCCGGAAACGGCCGCGGCCAGTGCGCGCGCCAGCTGCTCGTGCGCCTGTTCCGGCACGGCATCATGCACCCGCACCACACGTCCCGCCGCATTGCGCCAAGCTTGCCGCGGAATACTTGCACCTAGGTCGTCGGGCATGTTCGTGCTCGCTGTTCGTGTCTCATGAGATCTCGAAGGCGCGGGCATCGGACTCCTTGAGCGACAACCCCAGCCCATGCTGCGACCGGTCGGGCGCCACCATTCCGTCGTGCGGCACCGGCGCGCCGTCGAACAGCATGGCCTCGATCCGCGCATGGTCGTGGAACCACTCGACGTTCTTGAGGCGCGGCGCGGCGCAGGCGGCATGCAGGTGCAGCGCCGGCGCGGTGTGGGCGGAGAGCGGGATCATGTGGGCGTCGGCCAGCGCCGCGGCCTTCAGGAAACCGGTGATGCCGCCGCAACGGGTCGCATCGGCCTGGATCACGTCCACCGCGCCCGCCTCCAGCATGCGCCGGAAGTAGAAGGGCTGATAGCCGTACTCGCCGGCCGCGATCGCCATGCCCGCCGGTCCGCGGTCGCGCATCAGGCGCAGGCCTTCCAGATCGTCGCTCGAGACCGGCTCCTCGAACCAGGTGACGCCGAGTTCGGCATACCGTTCGGCGAACGACAATGCGGCTTTCCGATCGAGCGCGCCGTTGGCGTCGACATAGAGTTCCGCATCGCCGATGGCGGACCGGGCGTGGCGCACGCGATCCAGGTCCTGCTCCGGCGCCGTCCCGATCTTCATCTTCACCGCGCGGCAGCCGCTCCGCTCGACCCAGCCCGCCAATTGCTCCGCGATGCGGCCCTGGGTGTACGAGGTGAACCCGCCGCTGCCATAGATCGGGACCAGCTCGCGTTCGGCCCCCAGCAGGTCGCACAGCGGCAGGCCGAGGATCTTCGCCTTGAGATCCCACAACGCGGTATCGACGGCGGAGATCGCGCAGGCGGCGATGCCCGGCCATCCGATGTTGCGGACGGCCGCCACCATCGCCGACCACATCGCCGGAACGGCGAACAGGCTTTGCCCCTTCACCACGTTCCGCAGGACGTCGGCGATGAGCGCGGCGGCGGCGTCCGAGGCGTAGCTGTATCCAAGTCCGCGCTTGCCTCCGCCCCGCGCCTCGACCAGGACCATGGTGGTCGAATTCCACGCGATGGTGCCGTCGGCCTCGGGCGCATCGGTCGGGATACGGAATACCCGGACCGACAGCCCCTCGACGCGCGGCGAAGCTGATTCCAATGCGTCCTCTATACCAGCTCGCGCACGGCATCCGAGGCGACCGTGAGCGCGATCTTGCCGCGCGCCGGGGTTCCGCGCGCCAGCGATTCCGCGAGATGGGCGGCCTGCTTGAAGGTGATCTTTGGCGGCGTCGGCGGCTCGTGGGGATCGACCACCGCCTCGACCAGGGCCGGCCCCGGCGCCGCCAGCGCGGTCCGTAGGGTCTCGCCGCACAGCGCCGGATCCTCGATCGTGTAGGCGTTGAGGCCGAAGCCGCGCGCGACCGCAGCGAAGTCGATCGGCTGGAGCTCGCAGGCGTATTCCGGGTTGCCCAGGAACACCATCTGCTCCCATTTGATCTGCCCCAGCACGTTGTTCTTGATGACCACGATCTTGACGTTGAGACCGTATTTCACGCAGGTCGCGAGCTCGCCCATCAGCATGGTGAGGCCGCCGTCGCCGATGAAGCACACCACCTGCCGCTCCGGATAGGCGATCGCGGCGGCGACCGCATAGGGCAGGCCGCAAGCCATGGTGGCGAGGTTGCCGGAGCAGGAAAACTTCATGTCGCCGCGCATCACGATGTGGCGCGCCGCCCAGGTGGTTATGGTGCCGGAATCGGTAGCGACGATCGCATCGCCGCGCAGCAGCTTGTTGAGCTCGTGCGCCACCACCTGCGGCTTCATGGGCTTGTCCTGGCGCGAGCCGCGCTCCGCCATCAACTCGCCCCATTCCTTCACGCTGGCCTGGGCTTTCTCCAGGAACGACCGATGCTCATGTTGGCCGAGGCGCGGCAGCAGGGCGTCGATGACCTTGCCGACATCGCCGACCAGGCCGGCCTCCACCGGATAGCGCAGTCCGATGCGCTGCGGGTCGAGCTCGATCTGCACGGCGCGCGCCTGGCCGGGCTTGGGATAGAACTCGATATAGGGGAAGTTGCTGCCGGCGATCACCAGCGTGTCGCATTCCTCCAAAGCTTCCTGCGACGCCTTCGTGCCGAGCAGGCCGATGCCGCCGGTGCAATAGGGATTGTCGTCGGGCAGCACGCCCTTGCCCAGCAGCGGCTTCACGACCGGCGCGCACAGCCGCTTGGCCAGCGCCTCGATCTGGCGGCGCGCCCGCAGCGCGCCCTGCCCCGCGAGGATGACCGGCTTAGTCCCCGCATCGAGCAGCGCTGCCGCGCCGGCGAGTTGGCCGTCGCTCGGCATCTGGGCGGAGACCGCCATCAGGTCGGAGACGTGGTTCGCGACATTGCGCGGCGAGCGGTGGCCTGCATCGACCGCCTGCGTCTGCACGTCGACCGGCATGGTCACGTGCGCGACCGTGCGGTAGCCGAGCGCGGTCCGGCACGCCAGCTCCACCACGTTCTGCACGTGGCTCGGCCCCATGATCCTGGTGTTGTAGGCAGCGACGTCCATGAACAGCTTGTCGAGCTCGACATCCTGCTGTGTGAACGTGCCGAGCAGGTCATGGAATTGCAGGCCGGTGATCGCCAGCACCGGCTGGCGGTCGAGCTTCGCGTCATAGAGGCCGTTGAGGAGATGGATTCCGCCCGGCCCCGAAGTCGCGAGGCAGACGCCGAGCCGGCCGGTCCATTTGGCATAGGCGCAGGCGGCGAACGCGGCGGCCTCCTCGTGGCGCACCTGGATGAACCTGATCTTGTCCTGGCGCGTGCGCAGCGCCTCGATGATGCCGTTGATGCCGTCGCCGGGGATTCCGAAGATGGTGTCGACCTCCCAGTCGATCAGGGTATCGACGAGGACGTCTGACGCGTTCTGCTTGGACATGGAAGGCTCCGGGTGCGGCCATGACTGCGGCATCGACGCGTGCGCGCCATGCGCAGTCCTTTGGCTGGCCTGATAGATCGGTAACAGCCGGTCGCGTTCCACGGTTCCCGGCGCCGGCAGGGACAGGCTGTCGCGGTCTCCGCCCCACGCCGGCAGAGCAATCGCGTATGAGGAACGAGCCCAACAAACTGCTCCTTACTTCCGCGAGAAGGGCAGTTTCTGGCGTCCGAGTTCCACATGCGATTGCTCTGCCGGGAACCCGCGCGCGCCATGCGTTGTTGCCACTGCACACACTCCCGCAGCGAAGCGCATCATGCAGAGCAAGCTGTTGGCAGACCGCGATGGATTGAGGACCTTCGCCCTGGTCATGGAGACGGGCGATGAGGCCATGAGCTGCCTGCGCCGCTTTGCCGGGCAGGAGCGCCTCTCCGCCGCGCAATTCTCCGGCATCGGCGCGTTCAGCGCCGCGACCCTGAACTACTTCGACTGGTCGCGGAAGCAGTACCTCGGCAATCCGGTGCGCGAGCAGGTCGAGGTCGCGTCGCTGATCGGCGACGTCGCCACCGGCCCCGACGGCAAGCCGACCGTGCACGTCCACATCGTGCTCGGCCGGCGCGACGGCAGCGCGCTGGCTGGCCATCTGACGGAGGGCCATGTGCGACCGACACTGGAGATCGTGCTGACCGAGACGCCCGCCCATCTGCGCAAAGTGTTCGATCCGGAGAGCGGCCTTGCTTTGATCCGGCCGCAGGCCTGAGCCATGCCGCCGGTCGGTGCGCGGATCTGGGCGATCCCCGAGGGCTGCATACCCGGCGGAATCGTCTCCTCCGATCGCGCCCTCGCCTCGCACGAAGCCGCCTGCATCCTCAATGCCGGCGCGCGCGATGCGCAGGGGACGATCGCCCTGCTCTTCGAGGATCGCGAGCCGATCGGCCCCTATCGCCCGACAGGCGGCGCGCACCGCACACGGCACCTCCGGTTCAACGACCTCGCCGATCCGACGCCGGTGCCGCGCGACATCGGCTATGCTTCGCTGATCGAATCCTCGGAGCCGATCGTGGTGCAGCATAGCCGGCTGGATTCGCGCGATCCGCACATCGCGCGGCTCTCCATCATCGCCTGGACGCAGGGCTGATCCCCACGATGGCTCGCCTCCTGACAAACGGCGCGAAGCGGCAAACCGTCGTGATCACCGGCGCCTCCGCCGGCGTCGGCCGCGCCCTGGCATTGCGGTTTGCACGCGGCGGCGGCCGCGTCGGCCTGATCGCGCGCGACCTGCGGTCCCTGGCCGCCGTGGCGGAGGAGGTGACATCGCTCGGCGGCAGGGCGGCCATCGCTGCCGCCGATGTCGCGGACGCCAATGCCGTGTTCGCCGCCGCGCAAAGCATCGCGCGCAAGCTCGGCCCGATCGACATCTGGATCAACAACGCGATGGCGACGGTGTTCTCGAGCGTGGCCGAGATCTCGCCTGCGGAGTTCCGCCGGGTCACCGAGGTGACCTATCTCGGCTCGGTGCATGGCACGATGGCGGCCTTGCGCCACATGCGCGCGCGCGGCAGCGGCACGATCGTGCAGGTCGGCTCCTCGCTCTCGTACCGCGGCATTCCGCTGCAATCGGCCTATTGCGGGGCCAAATACGCGATCCGCGGCTTCCTCGATTCGCTGCGCGCCGAACTGATCCACGACGGCAGCGGCATCAGGCTGACGATGGTGCAGCTGCCCGCGGTCAACACGCCGCAGTTCGACTGGGCGCGCACCCACCGCAGCCGCCAGCCGCGTCCGGTCCCGCCGGTCGTCCAGCCCGAGGCGGTCGCGGATGCGATTTTCCGCGCCGCCCATGGCTCGCGCCGCGAATACTGGGTCGGCCTCGGCACCGCCAAGGTGATCGTCGGAAGCCTGCTCCTGCCGTCCCTCCTCGATCGCTATCTCGCGCGCAATGCCTACGAGGCGCAGGACCGGCCGGCCGTCGCCGCGCCCGACCGGCCGGACAATCTCGAGCAGCCCGTCCATGCCCTGCATCGCACGCACGGCTCCTTCGACCGCGAAGCCGGCCGGTCGGCCGCCCTGCTGTCGGGCGCGGGCGTGCGCATCGTCCTGGCCACCGTCGGGATCATTGTGCTCCTTTTGATTCCCACCCTTCTGTTCGCCTAGCGAAGTTGCCCCGCGACACAACGCGACGGAACGCCCGCCGCGCGCCGGTGGTTTGCAGGACAGGCAGATCACGGAGCGCAAGCCATGCTTCACAAGACCTCCAGCCTGGAAAAGTGCTCGATCCAGGCGACCGACGGCGAGATCGGGCGCGTCAAGGACCTTCTGTTCGACGACCGGCGCTGGGTGGTGCGCTGGCTGGTCGTGGATACCGGCGGCTGGATGTCGAGCCGCGAAGTGCTGCTGCCCTCCTCCAATCTCGGCGACGTGGCGGCGGACGCGAAATCCATCGCCGTCGACCTGACGCGCGAGCGCGTGAAGGACAGCCCCGGCGTCGATACCCACCAGCCGGTCTCGCGCCAGCAGGAGCAGTCGATCTACGGTCATTACGGCTGGAGCCCCTATTGGGGCGGCCTCGCGGCCATGGGCGCCGGCTCGGGCTATCTCATTCCGCCGGTCTATCTGATGCCCGGCTCGGGGGTTCCCCCCGACGCGCCCGCGACCCGGCAGCCGGAGGAGGCGCGCTATGCCCCCAGGCCCGAAGGCGACCCGCACCTGCGCAGTACCGGCGAGGTCAGGGGCTACCGCATCGAGGCGACCGACGGCGACATTGGCCATGTCGAGGATTTCCTGGTCGACGGGGAGGATTGGACGATCCGCTACATCATCGTCGACACCCGGAACTGGTGGCCGGGCAAGCTGGTCCTGGTGGCGCCGGAATGGGGCAAGGAGATCCGCTGGGAAGACCGCACGCTGAGCGTCCGCCTGGCGAAGGATCAGATCAAGCGCGCACCGGAGTACGATCCGGCCCGTCCCTTCGAGCGCGAGGACGAGGCACGCCTCTACGCGCACTACGGCCGCGCCGGATACTGGACCCACGCGCCCAAGGCCCGGGCGCTGTAGCCAGTCCGGCAGAAGCAGGTGTCGCCGCCATGTGCGATGGCCCTCCCCCAAGCCAGGGGAGGGCCATCGCATCGTAGCCGCCGTTGAACGAAATCGGGGACGTCCGCCTAGAAGCGGAAGCCGACGCCGACGGTCGTGTTGACGATGCCTTCGTCGAGGTCGCGGTTGAAGGGGATGTCGTATGCGACCTTGGCGTTGAACATGCCGAAGGAGACTCCGATTTCCGGCCCGGCGAAGAAATCGTCGTCGAATCCCGAGCCGTAGAGATAGCCGATATTGCCGCCGACATACGGGACGATATCGCCCTCTCCTCCTCCGAGCAGGTTGATGCTGGCCGCGCTGCGGCCGCCGAACCCGTCGTTCTCCGTGTCGAAGTGGTAGAAGCCGGCCTGCTCGACGCCGAGCGCCAGCCAGGGCGTCACGTCGTAGTCCAGCCCGAGATTGATGCCGCCGAGCTGGCTGTCATGGCCGTTCTCGTCCTCGAAATTATAGCCGTAGAAGCCGCCGGCGGTGAGGAACCAGTTCTTCGCCGCGGGCGGCGGCGGCGGAGCTTCGACGACCTGGGGCTGCGGGGCCGGGGCCGGCGCGGGTGGCGGCGGAGGTGGAGGCGGCGCGACCGCGATCTCGACCCGGCGGTTCTGCGCCTCCCGGACGCCATCGCCGGTCGGAACCGCGAGCTGCGTCTCGCCGGTGGCGCTGCCGGAGATCGCGGTGGCAGGAACGCCCAGCCTGACCAGTTCGGCCGAGACCGCCTGCTCGCGCCGCTCGGACAGCGCCTGGTTGAAGTCCGCATTGCCGGAGGTGTCGGTATGGCCCTGCACGGTGATGCTGGCCGATCCGGTGCGCTGGAACTCCTGCGCGGCGGCGGAAACGGTGGCCTTCGCCTCGGCATCGAGCGTCGATTGGCCGAGCGGGAAATAGACGAGGTAGTGTCCGGGCTCGGCCTGCGCCAAGAGGGTGTGGGACGATTGCTGGGCCACGGCTGAGGTGGTGGTCAGCAGCACGCAGACGGCCGGCAACAGCAGATAGCGCTTCATCTGATCCTCCCAATGCAGGTTCGAGCGGGGTCGCCTGGCGGAGAGGCGCCGTGCGATCCAATCGCGGAGTCCGGCCGAAACGCGGCGAACCAGGGCGCCTCGCGCCCGGGCCGTCTCCTGTTCATGCGGAACACATCCCCCGCTCCTGTGGCTGGTAGACCGGTAGACAATCGAAGCCCTGCAAAGTTCCGCCGACGCTCGCGACTGATGCCGAAATGCCTCCGTCCCGCGGCCGACTTTCGAGAGGCTGGACCAGAATTGGCTTGAAATGGCTCAGGAGCGGTCTACTACCCGGCTCCGGCTTGGTCCCGTGGCGGGGAATTGGCTAGGATGGATCGCCGATGTCGATGCCCAAACAAGGGAGAGCGCGGGAATGACCGACGTCAAGATGTGGGGCAAGGAATCATTCTGGGGCCTCGGCTACGAGTTCGACCCGCAGTGGCTGCTGACCGACGAGCAGAGGAGGCTGCAGAAAGCGCTGATCGAGCTGTGCCAGTCCACGATGCGCGAGAACGCGGTGGAGAGCGACAAGAAGCTGCTCTATCCGCGCAAGAACTTCCAGGGCCTCGCCAAGGCGGGCCTGCTCGGCCTGATCGTGCCGAAGGAGCTTGGCGGCATGGGCCAGAACCACGTGGCGGCGGCGATGGCGGTGGAGACCATCGCGCGCTATGGCTGCCCCTCGACCGCCATGTGCTACACCATGCACCTCGGCGCGGTCGCGGCGGCCCTCTTCCGCCATCACGACAACCCGGCGCTCACGGACATCCTCAGCCGCATCGACAAGGATTGTCTGGTCGGCACGCTCTCCTACTCCGACCCGGAGACCGGCAGCCATTTCTGGTACCCCGTCTCGTCGAGCGCGAAGAGGGTCGAGGGCGGCTGGCAGGTCAGCAAGAAGGCGTCGTGGACCACCTCCGGCGGCTTCGCCGACTGGTACATCGTGCAGACCACCAGTCCCGATTTCGGCGGCAACTACGCCAACCTCTCCTGCTTCCTCATCCTCGGCAACGAGGTGGAGGCGGACCCCGCCAACTGGGACGGCCTCGGCCTGCGCGGCAACCAGTCCGGCCCGCTGGTGGTCAACAACAAGACCATCCCCGAGAACCGGCTGGTCGGCCCGGTCAACGACGGCGCCAATTCCAACGACGAATGCGTCGACCCGTTCTTCCTGCTGTGCTCCTCCGCCTGCTGGAACGGCATCGCGCTGGCGATGATCGACATCGCCAAGTCGCACACCACCAAGAAGAAGCATGTCGATGTCGGTTTGCGCGTGTGCGACTACCCGACCATCCAGGACTATGTCGGAGAGGCGATCATCGACACCAACGCCTGCCGCATGTTCGACTTCTCGCTGGCCCAGGCGATGGACAAGGCCACCAACAACTGCGACTGGTCGATCCACAAAGACCTGAGCCGGCTGCCGCGCGCGCAGTACCTCTCCTGGATGTGGCAGGTGAAGTTCGCCGCCGCCAAGAACGTGGCGCACGTCACCGACAAGATGCTGCATGCCTGCGGCGGCACCGGCTACAAGCCCGGCCTCGGCATCGAGCGCTACCTGCGCGACGGCAAGGCCGGCTGGGTGATGGGCCCGACCAACGAGGTGCTGCGGCAATTTGTGGGCAAGTTCGCCCTGCTCGGCATCGACTCCCTCGACTACTGGAACCAGGCGATCAACGAGCGCGCCATCCAGAACGAGGTGAAGAAGATGACTCCCGAGCAGAAGAAAGCGCTGGCCCAGCAGCTGCTCTCGGAAGCCAAGGGCAAGGCGGCGGAGTAGATGATCTCGCCGCACAAGAGTCCTCTTCCCCCCTTGTGGGGGAAGGATACGAAGGCTTAGCGAGCGCAGCGAGCTTTGCCGAAGTTGGATGGGGGGTGACGCCGCACGACCATCAGGTGTAGCGCACCAACAAGTCTGTCGGCCATCGGCCGTGTATCGCTAAGGTGGCTATGGCTGTGCGGCGGCATCCCCATCCCAACCTTCCCCCACAAGGGGGAAGGGGCTCATCCAGCAAGAGAGAAAGGCAGCCGCCTATTTCCCCAGATACGACTCCATCGAATCGTCCAGCGCCTTGAGCCAGGGCGTGTGGTGCACCGGCGACATCTTGCCGGTCATGATCGAACGGTAGGCGTTGTCGCGGAAGCCCATGATGTTCTCGGCCTTGTGATGCTCCCATTCCATGAAGGTCCGGTTCACCTTTTCGATATCGAAGCTCGGATAGTCGGTGAGGTCGATCAGGTCCTTGACGTGGTCGCCCTGGAACCAGATCGCATGCTCGGCATTCTCGATCTTCTCCTCGCGCGCCCGCCACTCCGCGCTGTTGGCACGCATCTCGGCAAGGCTGGGCAGGGGAATGCGGCCGAGGATCACGTCGCGCGAGAACCAGGCCTGCGCGTCGAACATGTTGAACGTGTAGAACTGGTCCGCCATCCCGATGTAGTGGAGCCTGGGGTTGGGCTCGAACACCACGCCGCGGTAGAGGTTGAGCGGCCACATCCGGTTCTCCGTCTTCAGGCGGAGCTGATCCGCCAGGAACGGGAAGTGGTGCAGGTAGCCGGTGCAGAGGATGATCGCGTCGATCTCCTTCGAGCTGCCGTCCTTGAAATAGGCGGTGCGGTTCTCGACCCGCTGCAGCAGCGGCTTCTCCTCCCAGTTCGCCGGCCACTTGAAGCCCATCGGCCGCGAGCGGTAGCTCGAGGTGATGGACTTTGCGCCGTACTTGTAGCACTGCGAACCGACATCCTCGGCCGAGTAGCTGCGGCCGATGACGAGGATGTCCTTGCCCTTGAACTCCATCGCGTCGCGGAAGTCGTGCGAATGCAGGATGCGGCCGTTGAAGCCGCGGAAGCCGGGAAATTCCGGCACGTTGGGCGTCGAGAAGTGGCCGGTCGCCACCACCACGTGGTCGAACTCGTCGACCATGTATTTGTCCTGGCTGAGGTCGTGCGCCGTGACCGTGAAGCGCTGCGTCGCATCGGAATAGTCGACGCGCCGCACCGGCGTGCGGAAGCGGACCCAGGGCCGCACGCCGGCCTTCTCGACCCGGCCCTTGATGTAGTCCCAGAGGACCGCGCGCGGCGGATAGGAGGCGATCGGCCGGCCGAAATGCTCGTCGAACGTATAATCGGCGAACTCCAGGCACTCCTTGGGGCCGTTGGACCACAGGTAGCGGTACATGCTGCAGTGGACCGGCTCGCCGTATTCGTCGGTTCCGGTCCGCCACGAGTAGTTCCAGAGGCCGCCCCAATCGTCCTGCTTCTCGTAGCAGACGACCTCGGGGATCTCGGCGCCCTTGGCCGCCGCCGACTGGAATGCCCGCAGCACCGCCGTGCCCGAAGGGCCGGCACCGATCACCGCAACCCGCTTTGTCATGTCGCCTCCCGCCAACCCTGGGGTTCCTGTGGTCTTACACTACGCCCCGCCCGCCACCATTACAACGCCTGTGACGACCAATCCGCTAAAGTGGTCTAGAAATGGTATGTCTTCGGCCGCCATCGGTCAGCTGGGCCGGAACAGGATCTTGGGCCTCTGCTGCCCCAGCTCAGCGCCATCGGCTTTGGCCTCATCGACAAGGCAAGATACAGCTTGCTGGTCAACGAGCTGAACCCCGGCGCGGCAACGGCCGAGCTTGTCGACCTTTTTTGCGGCGGCTGCCTGGTTGCGGCGATGACGGAAGGACGCAACTATGGGGCGGCTTCGAAGCCGTTTGGGGGAGGGTCAATCCGCATGTCGCCGCTCGTGTCCTTGCTTGCCGAAGTGCCACTGTTCCACCTGTTCGACAACGACGAGCGCGCCGCCCTGGCGCAGATGATGGAACAGGCCAATTTTCCCGCCGGATACCGCATCTTCCAGGAAGGCGAGCCCGGCGATCGCATGTATGTGATCTGTTCCGGCCAGGTGGAATTGGCGACGACCGACAAGCTGGGCCAGAAGCTCGTGCTGACCACGGCCGCGCGCGGCGATCTGTTCGGCGAGCTGTCGCTGCTGGACAGCGGCGCCCGCACCGCCAACGCCACGGTCCTCGAGGATGCCGAGATGCTGGTCCTCGACCGCGGCACGCTGATCGACTTCGTCCGCCGCCGCCCCGAAGCGGCGCTCGACATGATGGGGGTCATGGGCGGCCGCGTGCGCGCCACCACCAACCGCCTGCGCCAGATGGCGACGCGCAACGCCAACGAGGAGGCCGAGGCCAAGCTGACCCTGTTCGAGCGCATCACCGACGCCATCGCCGAATTCAGCGGCAGCCTGACGTTCCTCGCGCTCCATGCCGTGTGGTTCCTGCTCTGGATCGGCGCCAACACGGTCCCCGGCCTCGCCGCGTTCGATCCGTTCCCGTTCGGCCTGCTGACGATGTGCGTCTCGCTGGAGGCGATCTTCCTGTCGGTGATCGTGCTGCTCAGCCAGAACCGGCAATCGGTCAAGGACCGCATCCGCGCCGACGTCGACTACGAGGTCAATTTGAAGGCCGAGCTCGAGGTCTCTCACCTGCACGAGAAGGTCGACCACCTGCACGCCGTGCTGCTCAGCCGGCTGCACCAGATCGAGATCGGCCTGCGGCGGTGATCTGGGCTGAGGTGAGGTGATGGAGTACAAGGCCCGCTGCCATTGCGGACGCGTCCGCTTCTCGTTCCGCAGCCCGGAGATCACGACCGGCTGCCGCTGCGACTGCTCGCTCTGCGTCCGCAGGGGCGCGGTGCTGTCATCCCGCTACATTCCGGCCGCCGACTTCACGCCGCACCATGACCCGCGCGACCTCGGAGTCTATCTCTGGAACGAGAAGGTCTTGCGCAACTATTTCTGCCGGACCTGCGGAATCTTCGTCTATATCGGCGACGGCGAGAACGCCAAGGACTATCGCGTCAACCTCGGTTGCGTCGAGGGCCTCGATCCGCTCGCGCTCGACATCCGAATCATCGACGGCAAATCGGTGCCGCTGCTCCATCCGCCCGCACTAGAGCGCCCCTTCCCCCCTTGTGGGGGAAGGTTGGGATGGGGGGTGCCGCCGCACGATTGCTGGCACGGAACAACGAAATGCCTGACAGCACGGCGCATTGTCGATGGCTCATTCCCAATCATCGTGCCGCGTCACCCCCCAGCCAACTCCGGCTAGGTTCGCTTCGCTCACCAAGCCTCCGTATCCTTCCCCCAGAAGGGGTCAGAAGGGGGGAAGAGGAATTTGCCGCAAGCAGCTTGATCATATGCGCTTTGCCTTGCGCACAGGCCGCGTCACAAGCTCTGCGACGCGGCGGAAACGCCCGCCGGCGCGCTCAGCGGTCCGCACTGGAACAAGCTCACGCGCAATCCGCCATGCGAAACCGGGCCGGCGGGCGGCGCGAACGGCAGCTGGGTCGCTTCGGCCAGCGGCGCTTCGTTCGTCACCAGCCCGACGCGCCAGCCCGCGAAGCGCGCGATCAGCGTCTTGCCGAGCGCGCGGTAGAGCGAATGGAGGTGCCGCTTGTCGCCGATGCGCGCGCCGTACGGCGGGTTGACCATCACGAGGCCGGGCGGCCCGTCCGGCGCGGAAGCCTGGCTGATCGGGCGCTGCCGGAACTCCGTCATCCCGGCGACGCCGGCGCGCTCCGCATTGGCGCGGCTCATCCGGATCGCGCCCGCGTCATGGTCGCTGCCGTGGAACCGCACGCCAGGGTCCATGCCGCGCCGATTGCCCGCGCCGCGCAGGCGCTGCCACGCCGCCGCATCGAAGCTCGCGAGCTGCTCGAACGCGAAGCCCCGCGACCGGCCGGGCATGAGGCCGGCCGCGATCTCGGCCGCCTCGATCACGAAGGTGCCCGATCCGCACATCGGGTCGACCACCGGCTCGTTGCCGTCATAGCCGCATTGCCGCAGGAACAGGGCCGCCAGGTTCTCGCGCATCGGCGCCTTGGCGACCTCCTGCTTGTGGCCGCGCTTGTGCAGGGATTCGCCCGAGCTGTCGATGCTGATGGTGCAGAGGTCATCGTCGATGCGCGCCTTGATGCGGAGCGCGGCGTCAGGCAAGACCGGCGCGCCGACCTGATCGCGGATCGCCTGCTCGATGCGCTGCGCCGCCGCGCCCTGGTGATAGACGCGCGAGTGCCGGCACGCGGCTTCGACGCGGAACGGCACGTCGGCGCGCAGGAGTTCGCCCCACGCCACCTTGCGCGCCCGCTTGTCGAGCTGCGCCAGATGCATGGCGCGAAACACAGCGATGCGCACAAGGACGCGCACGGCGCCGCGAATCTCAAGATTTGCGCGCCACACCTCGGGCCAGCCGCCCGTCATCGTCACCCCGCCTACGGCCGGTTTCGGATCCCGGAAGCCCTTGGCCCGCGCTTCCGCGCACAGCACGGATTCCAGGCCCGGCGCCGTCACCAGGAAAATCTCGAAATCCCCACCCATCCTGCCTACATATCGTGCAGCGGAGCGGCCTTCGACATGTTTTTCATCGAAGAGAACGACCCCTTGGCAGGAGAGCTGTGGTGCGCCTGCGTAGAATGATCCTTGCGGTGGGCCTGCTTGTGGCGGGGGTGGCTGCCCTGCCGGCGACCGCATCGGCGGACGGCAAGCCGCAGCAGCCGAAATACCCGCTTGGCTTCGATTGCTCCGCCGCGCCGGCCGGCTCGCAGCGCCAGTCCTGCAACCGCTCGCAGCTCAACCCGCCGATGGGCGCAATCCCGCAGACCAAAGGCACCCAGCCGAACGGCCTCGTGCTCCCGCAGCCTCAGCCGCCGAGGCTGCCGGCCGGCAAGCCGCCGACCATTCCCCGGTTGCCGGGCACCATAGACAGCAACTAGGTGGCCGATGCATCCGGCGGCTGATGCAACTCGCCCTTTGCGAGGCGCATGCGGACGTCCTGCTCAGCTTTACCCAGCGTCTCATAGATGCCCGAGCACGGATTTCCGGCGCAACTCCAATAATGGACATTGTCATCCACATCGTACGAAAGCGTGTCCTCAAAACACCAAAACAGGCCATCGGCTCTCTTCACAATGACAACACACGTTTTCCCGTCGCGCGCTTGAATCGCGTGGACCTCATCGATGCGGGACCTTTCGCTCCGGGATCGTATTTCCCATGAGTGATTACGCCCGCACCCTTGTCTTCTCCGGATCGTAGTGCGGGAAGCGCACGACCTTGGCCGGGATGCGCTTCATCTTGCCGTCGAGCTTGCCGACTTCCACATCTGTACCGAGCGCGGAGTGGGTCACGTCGAGACGCGCCAGGGCGATGGTCTTCTTGAGGATCGGCGAGCGGGTGCCGCTGGTGACGATGCCCACCTGGTTGCGGCCGATGAAGACGCCATCGCCGTGCACCGCCGGTTCGTTGTCTCCCACCTCCAGCCCGACCAGGGTGCGCTGCGGGTGCTCCTTGCGCTTGATGAGCGCCTCGCGGCCGACGAAATCCTCGGTCTTGCTCTTCAGCGGCACGGCAAAGCCGATCCCGGCCTCGAACGGGTCGGTCTGGTCGCAGAACTCGTAGCCGTAGAAGATGAGCCCGGCCTCGATGCGCAGCATGTCCAGCGCCTCGAGCCCGAGCGGCGCGATGCCGAACGGCTTGCCCGCTTCGTTGATTGCATCGAACACGGCCAGCGCGTCCTTCGGGTGGCAGAACACCTCGTAGCCCAGCTCGCCGGTGTAGCCGGTGCGCGAGACCAGGACCGGCGCGCCGTTGAAGCCGCCGATGCGTCCGATGGCGAAGCGGAAATACCCCAGCTCCTGGACGCCGGTCTGCGCCGGCGGCGTCCACACCACCTGCTTCAGGATCTCGCGGCTCTTCGGCCCCTGGACCGAGAGGTTGTGCAGTTGGTCGGTGGAGGAGCGCACCCAGGCGCGCAGGCCAAGCTTCTGCCCCAGTTCGCGCAGGTGCAGGCCGCTCGCCTCGTCGCCGCCGATGAAGCGGAAGTTGTCGCGCCCCAAGCGGAAGATCGTGCAGTCGTCCAGCATGCCGCCGGTCTCGTGGCAGATCGCGGAATAGACCACCTGCCCTTCCGACAGCTTGCGCACATCGCGCGTCACCGCGCGCTGCAGCAGGGTCTCGGCATCCGGCCCGGTCACCTCGAACTTGCGCAGCGGCGAAAGGTCGATCATCACCGCGCGCTCTCTGGCGGCCCAGTATTCGCCGATCGGCCCTTCGTTGTTGAAGCGGCTGGGCAGCCAGTAGCCGCGGTATTCCGTGTAGTTCCGCGTGAGCTGGGACAGGCGCGGATGGAACGCGGTTTCCTTGGTCATCTGGGCCTCGGCATCAGGGGTGGCGCGAAAGGCGACGGCGCGCGAGAAGCGCTCCTTGCCGGGATAGGTGCGGATGTGGACGGGCGTCGGGTTCCAGCCGTTGGCCGGGTCGATGTCGTCCGGGCAGGCCGACGACACGCACACCAGGTCGGTCAGCGCGCGGAACAGCACGAAGTCGCCGGGCCGTGACCACGGCTCGTCGAGATAGAGCACGTTGTTGTGGTCGATTCCGGTGTTGTAGAACAGGTTCAAGGCCGCCCAGCCGCGCCGCTTCCTGATGCCGTACGGCGCCAGCGCGCTGCTGAAATTGTCCGAGCAGTTGGCGTGCCCGAAATAGCCCATGTCCTCGTAGTATTTGGAGGTGCAGGCGAGCGCGAAATTGTCGTGCCGGCCGCAGGTGTCCTGCACCACCTCGAGCAGTGGCTGGAAATCCTGGTCGAACACCTTGGCGAACAGGCCAGGTCCTGGATAGCCGCGCCCGAGCAGCGTGCGCGTCACCGTGTTGTCGAGGTCGCGCTCGATGCCCTTCTGCAGCGCGCGCGCGTTGAAGCAGTGGAAGTCGGAGCATTGCCGGCCGTAGAGGTCGACGATCTGGATATACTCGCCTTCCTTCACCTCATAGGCGCGCGCGGAGGAGCGCGGGATCTCGAAATCGAGCAGCGCGTCGGCCAGCGGATCGGGCAGCAGCGCGAATTCCTCGGAGCGCGGCCCAAGGAACGACCGGTCGCGCGCGATGCGCACCTCGATCCCGGTCGCGGTGTCCTGCGCGTCCGGCGCCATCGTCGCGCCGGGCGCCGCGACGATCACCACGCCCGCACCCTGCGCCGTGAACTCCGCCTGCGCCCCCGCCGCGCTATCGCCGCCGAACAGGCGCACCGCCTTGGCGTCGGCGAGGTCGATGTTGCGGCTGCGCAATCCGCTCAGCACCGTTCGCGCGCCCTCCGACCCGCTCGCCAGGATGCCGCGCAATCCGTCGGCGACCCCGCAGACCTTCCCGCCGATCAGCCCCGGATCGACCCGCCCGTTCGCATCGGCCGCCAGCACCTCGCA
>DASSBF010000074.1:0-9212 GCA_035699005.1 Dongiaceae bacterium | reverse complement strand
AGAAGCATAGGGATTGCGATTAAGCTAGGCTCGGCCGATGTTGCTTATATTCGGAAGGCTCAATGTTTGTTGCGATTCCAGGGCCGAGAACCCTTTGGTAGATGGCGGGCAGGGGGAGCGGAATCACTGCTCGATGGTAGTGGAGGGGAGATTTCGAACTGCTAACCCGTCAGATGCTTCGCCGGCTCGCAGTCTCCCGCCAACAAGCGTGAGGTCAACTACGTAGTCCAACTGTCTGACTGGCGCGGAGAGATTGGGGCTGTGATCCACTGGATCCAGCCGTGGGAAGAGAGATCTCGACAAATTTACCTCAAGCGGAAATATGCCGAGTTGCGACATCATCTGCTTCCGTCGCGCTTCCGTGGAAATACCCGGAGATTGCATCTAGCAGTTAAGCCATTGCAAAGAATGGCGCACCCGGCGAGATTCGAACTCACGACCTTTGCCTTCGGAGGGCAACGCTCTATCCAGCTGAGCTACGGGTGCTTCGGCGATGACCGGCGCCGCACCATACTCGACCGGGGTCCGGCCATCAAGCATTCGCTCGCCGCGAATCTTCAAGCCGATCAACGAGTTGTTGGCCCCGCGGCGGCGCCGGCCGCGCCCTCTCGACCAAGACCAAGGTCGAAGGCCGGCTTGCGGCATAAACCCTTGTTCCGCATGAAGGTTTGCACGTAGTCTGCGAACCTAACAAGGCCCGGAAGAACGGGCTGCCTCGCAGGGAGGGTCAATCCGGTGCAACCACTCCTGGCTGTCAGCCGCGCGATCGACGCGGTGACGGGCTTCATCGGCCATCACATCCGCTGGCTGATCCTGGCGGCCGTCCTGGTCAGCGCGATCAACGCCGTCATCCGCAAGCTGTTCGACGTCAGCTCCAATGCCTGGCTCGAGCTGCAATGGTACCTGTACGGCGCGGTGTTCATGATGGCCGCTGCCTATGTGCTGCAGCGCAACGGGCATGTGCGGATCGACGTGGTCTCCAGCCGGCTGTCGGCGCGCACGCGCGAGTGGATCGACCTGTTCTGCCACATCATCATGCTGCTGCCGCTGGTCGTGGTGATGATCTGGCTATCCCTTCCATTCGTCATCGAATCCTACCAGGACCAGGAAATCTCCATGAATGCCGGCGGCCTCATCATCTGGCCGTCCAAGCTGTTCATCCTGCTCGGCTTCGTGCTGCTGCTGTTCCAGGCGATCTCTGAAATCATCAAGCGCATCGGCTTCCTCACCGGGGCCTTGACCGAGCCCGAGCCGGAGGCGGCGGCCGGCGGGCTGGCGCCGGAGGATCTCGGCGTCACGGGGGATCGGCGCGAATGATCGAGCTCATCGCCCACAACCTTGCGCCGATGATGTTCGGCGCGCTGATCGTCTTTCTGCTGCTGGGCTATCCGGTCACCTTCTCGCTCGCGTTCAACGGCCTGCTGTTCTTCCTCGTCGCGGTGGAATTGTCGCCCTATTCGACCGACATCCACCTGTCCTGGCCGCTCATCCAGACGCTGCCGGTGCGCGTTCTGGAGGTGATGCGCAACGACACGTTGCTGGCGATCCCGTTTTTCACCTTCATGGGCATCATCCTCGAGAAATCGGGCATGGCGGAGGACCTGCTCGATACGGTCGGCCAGCTGTTCGGGCCGGTGCGCGGCGGCCTTGCCTACGCGGTGGTGCTGGTGGGCGCGCTGCTGGCCGCCACCACCGGCGTGGTCGCGGCCTCGGTGATCGCCATGGGGCTGATCTCGTTGCCGATCATGCTGCGCTACGGCTATTCGCCGCCGCTGGCGACCGGCGTGATCGCCGCGTCCGGCACGCTGGCCCAGATCATCCCGCCCTCGCTGGTGCTCATCGTGCTCGCCGACCAGCTCGGCCGCTCGGTCGGCGACATGTATGCGGGGGCGATCATCCCCGGCCTCCTGTTGACCGGCATCTATTGCGCCTATGTATTCATCGTCAGCATCGTCAAGCCGTCCGCAGTGCCGGCCCTGCCGGCGGAGGAGCGCAAGCTCGGCGGCGGCATTCTCTCCCTTGTGATCATGCTGGCGGCCGGGGTCGCCATCGCGTTCGCGGCCAACCATTGGCTGCAGGACGAGATCGAGAACGGCGCCGGCATCTGGGCCGCGACCATCGCGGTCGCGATCGTCTACGCGGCGGCGGTGACCGACAAGATGCTGGGCTCCGGCGTCCTCTCGCGGCTGACCCAGCAGGTGATCATCGTGCTGATCCCGCCGCTGGCCCTGATCTTCCTGGTGCTCGGCACGATCTTCCTCGGGATCGCGACGCCGACCGAGGGCGGCGCGATGGGTGCGACCGGGGCACTGATCCTTGCCTTCGCCAAGCGGCGCCTCGATTTCAGGATCATGAGCGAGGCGCTGGAATCGACCACGCGGCTTGCCTGCTTCGTGATGTTCGTGCTGATCGGCTCGCGCATCTTCTCCCTCACCTTCTACGGCATCAACGGCCACATCTGGGTTGAGGAGCTGTTCACGGCGCTGCCGGGCGGCCAGTGGGGATTCCTGATTGCGGTCAACATCCTGGTGTTCATTCTCGGCTGCTTCATCGACTTCTTCGAGATCGCGTTCATCGTCATTCCGCTGCTGGCCCCGGTGGCTGACAAGTTCGGCATCGACCTGGTGTGGTTCGGCATCGTGCTGGGGGTCAATCTCCAGACCAGCTTCCTGACCCCGCCGTTCGGCTTTGCGCTGTTCTACATGCGCTCCATCGCGCCCAGCGCGCCCTGGTTCGACAAGGTGAGCAGGCGCACCATCGCCGGCGTCAGCACCCTCCAGATCTATCGCGGCGCCGTATCGTTCATCATCCTCCAATCGATCATGATCGTGGTCGTGCTGCTGTTCCCGCAGCTCTCGATCCCGAAGGCCGGACCGGCGGTCAACCCTGCGGACATCCAGATCGAGCTGCCGCCGATCGGCGGCGAGGACAACGGCATCGTGCCGCCGCCCGATTTCGACCTGGGGCAGCCGCCCGACCTCGGCGGCAGCCAGCAGCAACAATAGAAAAAGGGCCCCGCGCAGGGGCCCTTTCCATGCCGTCCACCGGTTGGCGCTACAGCAGCTTCTTGCGCTGCAGGCCCATCATGAAGGTATCGTAGGTGTGCTCCGAGACCTGGAACCACAGGTACTGGTCCGCCCGGAATGCCGCCATCGAATCGTAGATCTTCTTGAAGGGCGCGTTGGTCTTCATCACCTCGTCATAGGTGTCGTTGGCGGCCTTGAACGCCGCCTCCATCACGTCCTGCGGGAATGGGCGCAGCTTTGCGCCGCCCGCCGCCAGCTTCTTCAGGGCGGCCGGATTGACGGCGTCGTACTTGGCCATCATGTCGCAGTTCGCGGCCTCGCAGGCCGACATGACGATCGACTGGTAGGTCTTCGGCAGCTCGGCCCATTTGGCGGTATTGATCAAGGTGTGGAGCATCGGGCCGCCTTCCCACCACCCGGGATAGTAGTAGTGCGGCGCGACCTTGTTGAAGCCGAGCTTCTCGTCGTCGTACGGGCCGACCCATTCCGCCGCGTCGATCGTGCCCTTCTCGAGCGAGGGGTAGATGTCGCCGCCGGCGATCTGCTGCGGCACCACGCCGAGCTTCGCGATCACCTTGCCGCCGAATCCGCCGATGCGCATCTTGACGCCGTTGAGGTCGGCGACCGACTTGATCTCCTTGCGGAACCAGCCGCCCATCTGCGCGCCGGTGTTGCCGCACGGGAAGCCGATCAGGTTGTGGCCGGCCCAGAACTCGTTCATCAGGTCCATGCCGCCGCCGTAGTACATCCAGGCGTTCATCATGCGGCAGTTGAGCCCGAATGGCACGGCGCAGGCGAGCGCGAAGGTCGGGTCCTTGCCCCAGTAGTAGTAGGAGGCGGTGTGGCACATCTCGATCGATCCCTTGCCGACCTCGTTGGCGGCCTCGAGGCCCGGCGCGATCTCGCCGGCCGGAAACACCTGGATCTGGAACTTGTTGTCGGTCGCGCCGGCGACGTATTTCGAGAAGGTCTCGGCCGCGCCATAGATGGTGTCGAGGCTTTTCGGGAAGCTGGACGTCATGCGCCACTTGACCTCCGGGTCGCTCTGGGCGATGGCGGGGGCGGCGATCGTGGTGGCCGCGGCCGCGGCGCCGAGACCGGCGGTTGTGATGAAAGTGCGTCGTTTCATGGTTCCCGATTCCTCCCTGGATTGCGGGGTGCGTTGAAATCGCGAGTCCCCGTGCTCAAACATCTTTCCTCCCGGCAGCCGACATCTTCTGGCCGCCTGGAAAGCAAACCAGACTAGCTAGCCCATGGAGGCGGCGGAAAACAAGCCATATGCGGGCCGCAGCGGCCTCGTGCCGTGCAGCGATGGCCGCGCCGCGATAAGCGCCGTGTATCAGCCGCGCGCGATATACTCGCGCAGCGACTGGCTTTCCGCCTCGGCTTCCTCGACCTTCTGCTTCACCACATCGCCGATCGAGAGCATGGCGACGATCCGCCCGCCCTGGCGCACCGGCAGATGGCGGAAACGGCGCTGTGTCATCAGCGCCATGGCCTGGTCGACCGTGTCCTCCGGCGAGCAGCAGGTGACCTCCTTGGTCATCAGCTCCGCGATCGGGCGGCCGAGGATCTCGGCACCCTGGAGGCCGACGGCCCGCACGATGTCGCGCTCCGAAATGATGCCGGCGATATCGCCATTCGGCTTCAGCACCAGCAAAGCGCCGATGCGCTCCCGCGTCAGCACTTCCGCTGCCTGCTGCAGGCTATCATCTGGCGCGACTGAAATCAGGCGGTGCGGCTTGCCTTGAACAATATGCGCTATGGTCATGCACGCCTCCTTTCGCCGATTGCGAAACGGGCCCCGATCCCGCAGACCACGGAAAACTCTAGTGCCAATGGCCGGGCGCGGCAAGCGGACGCCCGTCGCCTGGGATCCAAATGGCAACGTGCATTAACCATCAATGAGGCGTAGCATGAGAGCCATGACGGCAAAGCAAACCGCAAAGCTGGCTCTGCCCGACCCGCATACCTTGGCGCTGCAGGCGCTCGCCTGGCTGGCGAGCGACGAGGAACGGCTGGTGCGGTTTCTGAACCTCAGCGGCATGACGCCGCGCGGCCTGCGCGCCACCGCGACCCATCCGGAATCGCTGGGCGCTGTCCTGGACTATCTGCTGGCCTGGGAGCCGCTGCTGCTCAGCTTTTCGGAGGAGCATGGCGTCGCGCCGGAGATCATCGCTCATTCGCGCCAGCGGCTGCCGGGCGCGCCGCTGCTCAACTGATCGGGCGCATTCTGCTCAATTGATCGATTTGTCCTCGCCGCGCCGGTCCGCGCCGCTTGGCAGCGGCGCTTCGGGATCGCGGATCCAGGCGGCGATATCGTCATAGACCGCGTACTGGTTGAAATCGCGCAGCAGCAGGTGATAGCCGCGCGGATAGATCGCGATCCGCCCCTGGTCCGGCGGCAGATCGGGAAAGTGCGGCAGCGCCTTGTTGACCGCACCGCGGTCGAGGATCGCCTCGTGCTCGCCGAACAGCAGCAGCCAGCGCGGCCTCGTGAGCTTCGCTGCCGCATCGAAGGCGCTGGTCATCAGGTTGATCAGGCCATAGGCGGTGTCGATCCTGGTCTCCTTGATGACCAGCGGGTCGCGCGCCAGGGCGCGCAGCGCCGCGCGGTTGCTGGACGCCTGCGCGTGGACGCCGGTCGGCACCACGGTCATCCACGGCATGACATGCGCCGCGGCGTCGGTGATCGCGTGCTCGACCGGCGGGATGGTCTGCCAGCCCCAGATCGCCGGCGCCGCCAGGATGAGCCCGTCCGCCACCGGCGGATCGTCGCCGACGGCAGCCGCCATGATGACCGACCCGCCCATGCTTTCGCCCAGCAGGAACAGCGGCAGGTCCGGGTGCTTCTTCTTGACCAGGCGCGCGGCGACCCGAAGATCGTCGATCATCTGCTGTTCGCCGGCCCAGATGCCGTGCTGGGGCGACTTGCCGAAGCCGCGCTGGTCGTAGGCGTAGAAGATAAAACCGCGCCGCGCCATGCCCTTGCCCGGCGCGGCCATGCCCTTGGAATAGTCGTTGAAGCCATGCAGCGCGAGGATCACCGCCTCCGCCGGCCGGTCCCACGGCGTCCACACCCGCAGCGGCAGGTCGACGCCGTCCGGCATGTGGATCGCACCCATCGTCAGCGCGTCGTGCGACGGGCCGGTTTCGACCAGTCGCGGCTGATCGACTGGCGGCCCGATCTCCTGCAACCGCGGCGCGCAAGCGGCGAGCAGGAGGGGGAGGAGAAATGCCAGTCTGACCAGTGATGCTCGATGAGCCCCTTCCCCCCTTGTGGGGGAAGGTTGGGATGGGGGGTGCCGCCGCACGATGGTGGACAAAGAGCGATGAAGTGCCTGGCGAGCTGGAACACGCAAGCGGCACCTCTTCTTGGTGCGTAATCTCGAACAGTCGTGCCGCGTCACCCCCCATCCCGCTTCGCCTAGGCCCACTGCGTTCGCCAAGGCTACGCAACCTTCCCCCACAAGGGGGGAAGGGGGCTTCTTCTGGGTCTCGCTTTCTTCGAGATCGGTAACCGCCATTATTCCCCGCCGGGGCTCCGCCGGGTCAGCTGGAGGAAGATGTCCTCGAGGTCGGTCTCGACCGTGGTCAGGTCGACGATGTCGAGCTGGCTCCCGCGCACCAGGTCCAGGATCTCCGACACCCGGGTCTCCGACGGCCGATAGCGCAGCTTCAGTTGCCGCGGTCCGCCACCCTCGGCGTGCCAGCGCTGCAGGCTCTGCGGCACGGCGGCGATGTCGCGGCCCAGGGTCAGCACCAGCTCCTTGCTGTCGAGCCGCGCCAGCAAGTCCTCCTTGCGCTCGCACGCGATGACCTTGCCGTGGTTGATGATCGCGATCCGGTCGCACAGCTCCTCGGCTTCCTCGAGATAGTGGGTGGTCAGGAGCACCGTGACACCCTGCCGGTTCAGCGCGCGCACATAGCCCCAGAGCTGCTGGCGCAGCTCCACATCGACGCCGGCGGTCGGCTCGTCCAGTACCAGCACCGGCGGGTTGTGTACCATCGCCTTCGCCACCATCAGGCGCCGGCGCATGCCGCCCGAGAGCGTGCGGGCATAGGAATCCGCCTTGTCCGACAGGGCGAGCGCGCGCAGCAGCTCGGCCGTGCGCCGCTCCCTCTTCGGCACGCCGTACATTCCCGCCTGGATGTCCAGCAACTGCGCCGGCGTGAAGAAGGGATCGATGTTCAGCTCCTGCGGCACGATGCCGATCGCGGCGGCGGCGTGGCGCGGGTCGCGGTCGAGGTCGATGTCCCAGATCCGCACGTCGCCCGCGCTCTTGATGACAAGCTGGGCGAGGATGTTGATGAGGGTCGATTTGCCCGCGCCGTTCGGCCCCAGCAGGGCGAACAGGCTGCCGCGCGGAATCTCGAGGTCGACCCGGTCCAGCGCGGGCTTCGGAACGGCCGCTCCGTTGGACGGGCCATAGACCTTGGTCAGGCCGCGGATCGAGACGGCGGAATCGGGCAGGGAAGGGTTTACGGACACGTCGTGGGCTGTGCAGCGCGGCGGTTGATTCACCGATGGGCGCATGGGTATCATCCGCCCGAAATGGGGTCAACGCCGGGTCCGTCCGGAGCCGCCTGTTGGTCTTGAATCGACGCAATTCCCGCAGAGTTGGATGAAATGGAACCGTTCGAGATCATTCCGGTCGAAACCACCACGGTCGCCTGCGACGGCGGCGGCGGGGCGCTCGGCCATCCGCGCGTCTACCTCGCCCTCGGCCAGGAGCGCGAGATCGAATGCCCCTATTGCAGCCGCAGATATGTGCTGACGGAGGGCGCACACGCGGCGGCCCATTGATGCTGACGCCAAGCGCCGCCGGATCGGCATATAGCATGGCTTAGCAGAGGCGGCGGATGTCCAAACCCAAGCACGTCTACCTGGTCGACGGCTCCGGCTATATCTTCCGGGCCTTCCACGCGCTGCCGCCCTTGAGCCGGTCGGACGGCGTGCAGGTCAATGCCGTGCTCGGCTTCACCAACATGCTGCTGAAGCTGCTGGACGAGACCGACGCCGACCATATCGGCGTCATCTTCGACGCCGGCCGCACCAGCTTCCGCAACGAGATCTATGCCGAATACAAGGCCAACCGGCCGGAGGCGCCGCCGGAGCTGATCCCGCAGTTCGGGCTGGTGCGCGAGGCGACGCGCGCCGCCAACGTCGCGTGCGTGGAGATGGCGGGCTACGAAGCCGACGACATCATCGCGACCTATTCCTGCCTTGCCAAGGAAGCGGGCGCGGAGGTCACCATCGTCTCCTCCGACAAGGACCTGATGCAGCTTGTCAACGACAAGGTGCGCATGTTCGATCCGATGAAGAACAAGCCGATCTCCTTCCCCGAGGTGCAGGAGAAGTTCGGCGTCACGCCCGACAAGGTGATCGACATCCAGGCGCTGGCAGGCGATTCCACCGACAATGTGCCGGGCGTGCCGGGCATCGGCGTCAAGACCGCGGCCGAGCTGATCAACGCCTATGGCAGCCTGGAGGCGCTGCTGGAGCGCGCGGGCGAGATCAAGCAGCCGAAGCGGCGCGAGAACCTGATCGCCAATGCCGAGCTGGCGCGCATCTCCAAGAAGCTGGTGACGCTGAGCTGCGATGTGAAGCTGGACACCCCGCTCGAGGGGCTGGAGCGGCGCAAGCTCGACGTGCAGCGCCTGATCGATTTCGTGAAGGCCAACGAGTTCCGCGCGCTCGCAACCCGCATCATGGCGCGTCATGGCGGCGGGGGCAACGGCGCGGGCCCCAAGGTAGACACCGCGCCGCCGGCCGCGCCCGCCGTGGCCAGCAGCGCTTTGGCATCGGTGCCGGCGCCGGAGCGGCCGGAAGCGCCAGCCGCCGCGCCGTTCGATTCCAGCAAGTACGAGCTGGTGCAGGACGAGGCGGCGCTGGAGCGCTGGGTGCGGGAGGCGCGCGCGCAGGGCCATGTCGCCTTCGACACCGAGACGACCTCGCTCCACGTCATCGCGGTCGAGCTGTGCGGCGTCTCGCTGGCGCTGGCGCCGGGCAAGGCCTGCTACGTCCCGCTCGGCCATGGCGGGGCGACGGGCGATCTGCTGGGCGGGCGGGTGGAACGGCCGAAGCAGATTCCGATGCCCGAGGCGCTGGCGGTCCTGAAGCCGATGCTGGAAGACCCGTCGGTGCTGAAGATCGGCCACAACATCAAGTTCGATATCTGCATC
>DASSBF010000073.1:0-59185 GCA_035699005.1 Dongiaceae bacterium | reverse complement strand
TGCGATCCGCGAGAAGCTCGCCCTCGCCTACAGTTCGCTGCGCGACGACATCGACGAGTTCGACCGCACCGCCACCCCCGTGGATATGATGAAGGTGCTCGCCTTCTGCGCCATCGCACTCGCCATCGGCGGCATCGTCGGTGGCGTGCTGGCCTACATGCCGTAGCGTGGCCCGCTCGCCCGCTTGACGCGGGTGAGCTGATCGGACCCCAGCAGCCAGTCGCGGAAGATCGCCGCCGGCGCGCGGCGCGCAAGCCCCGCCGCATGCACCAGCCAGATGTTGTCCTTCGCCTTGAGCCGCAGGGCGAACGGCGCGACCACGCGCCGCGCCCGCAGGAGGTCCTCGGCGAAGCTCGTGCGCGCCAGGACAATGCCGTGGCCCAGCGCCGCCATCTCCTGTGACAGCAGCACCGAATCGAACTCGATGTCGCGCGGGCCCGGCCGCCGCGCGATTCCGGCGGCGGACAGCCAGTCGGCCCAGCCCTGCGCGAAGCCGATGGTGTGCAGCAGCGGCGTTGCCGCAAGCTCCGGCGGATTGTGGCTGCGCAGCAGGCGCGGGCTGCAGGCCGGGAACAGCTCGTCTTCCGTCAATTGCGCGCAGGTCATGCCCGCGACCGGCCCGGAGCCCAGCCTGATATCGATCTCGACATTGGGGTCCAGCGGCTCGCCGGACCACACCGAGGCCACGACGCGAAGAGGGACGTCCGAATGCGTTCTTGAGAACGCCGCGATGCGCGGCAGCAGCCAGTGCCGGGCGAAGCCGGCCGCGACCCGGATCACGAGCCGGTCGCCCTTGCGGTCGCCGAACAGCTCCAGCAGCGCGGCATCCAGCCGCTCGAACGAGTCGCGGCATGCCGGCACCAGCGCCTCGCCCGCGCCGGTCAGCCGCAGCCCGCGCGGCAGCCGCTGGAACAGCTCCTGGCCGAGGCGGCGTTCCAGCAGCCGGACCTGCTGGCTGACGGCGGATGGCGTGACGCGCAGCTCCTCCGCTGCGGCAGAGAAGCTGAGATGGCGCGCCGCCACCTCGAACACGCGCAGCCAGGCGACCGGGGTTCTGGAAGCAGTCATGAAGCGAGCTTAAAGAAAAACTTCAAGCAAGGCCATAAACGCGTCGTTTGCCATGAGATATGTGCCGCGGCCACGATGGGCCGACCTGCAAGCGGGAGGGAGCCATGCAGCATGCGAAGGCGAGAGAGGCCAGCGAGCCCGGGGCGCCGTCGCCGCCCGACATGCTCGACCTTGCCGACCATGGCACCGACCGGCGGATCCTCGGCCTCAGCCATGAGGGAGAGGAGATCGTCCTCACCTGGGACGACGGCCGCATCAGCCGCTTCCACGTGCTGTGGCTGCGCGACAATTGCCCGTGCCCGGCCTGCCGCCACCCGCAGGCGCTGGAACGCATCTACAAGTTCATCGATCATCCCGCGCCGGCCATCGCCGGCGCGCGTATCGGCCCGGCTGGGGAGCTGCTGGTCGAGTTCGCATCGGCGGAGGGTAGGCACCCGGCCCGCTTCTCCGCCGGCTGGCTGCGGCGCCACTGCCATTCGGACGCCGCGCGCCAGGAACGCGCCGACAGCCCGCGGCTGTGGGACGCCGCCGCCATCCGCGACCTGCCGGTGGTAGATTTCTCGCACTACATGACGACGGACGAGGGCCTGCGCGCGTGGTGCGAGGCGCTGTGCAGCTGGGGCATCGTGCTCATGCGGAACGCGCCGGCCGAACCGGGCAAGCTGCTGGAGATCGGGCGTCGCGTCGGCCCGATCCGCCCCACCAACTTCGGCGAGTACTACGATGTCATCTCGATGCCCAACCCGAACGCCAGCGCCTACACCGCCATGGCTTTGGAGCTGCACACCGACCTTGCCAACTGGCGCTGGCCGCCGGACTACCAGCTTCTGTTCTGCGTCTGCAACGACGCCGAGGGCGGCGGCTCCATCCTGGCGGATGGCTTCCGGGTCGCGGAGGATCTGCGGCGGGAGGAGCCGGAGGCGTTCGGTCTGCTCGCGACCTATCCCGTCGCTTTCCGGTTCCACGACGAATCCTGCGACATCGTCGCGAGCGCGCCGACGATCGGCGTCGACCACGCGGGCGGGCTGCGTTTCGTGCGCTTCAACAACTGGCTGCGCGGCACCCTCGACGTCCCACAGGAGGCGGTGGGGCCGCTCTATCGCGCCCTTGGCCGGTTCTGGCTGCGGCTACGCGATCCCGCCTATCACTTGACCATCCGGCTCAAGGCGGGCGACATGCTGACCTACAGCAACCATCGCGTCCTGCATGGCCGGGAGAGCTTCGATCCCTCCACCGGGCGCCGCCATCTGCAGGGCTGCTACATCACGCACGACGATGTGCTGAGCCGGCTTCGCCTGCTGGCGCGGCCTACGCGCCCACGCACGGGCTGAGCGAGCCGATCGGCAGCGCCGCGTCGTTGCCCGTCGCGGTCTTCAGGCTGAAGGACGCGAGGTAGGGGAATCCCGCGTCGGCGATCGCGACGAACTGGATCTCGCCGTTCGGCCGGCGATACAGGATGAAGCAGTTCGGCGCGTTGTCGTGGTAGTTGGGATAGGCGTAGCAGACCTGCCCGTGCTCCATCCACCACTTGCCGGGATAGGTGCAGCCCTTCTCCCAATAGGCCGTCCTGCCGTCGGGCAGGTGATATTCGATCCAGTTCTCGCCATCCACATAGCGGCCATAGATGGTGAGGTCGTCCAGCGTCTTCTTGATCTCTGCCGGATCGGTGATGGCGACCGCGTCGGCCGCGAGGTTCGCAGGCACGTCGGCATTGCTGCCCTGGGTCGCGTCGGCCAGCGACGAAGCGGGCGCCAGCCCGAGCGCCCCGAACCAGAGCGCGAGGGCCAGTCTGAGCGGTCGGTGGAAGGGGGCGGTCATGTACTATCCGGGCTGTCGGTATCGGCTTGAAGCAATTCTATAGGCTGATTGTGGCGATGTCAGGACCGTAGGCGCACGCTCGTGCTGCCCCCACGTCATGGTCATCGGATGATGCTTTTCCGCATCGGGCCCTGGCGGTCGAGGCTGGTTGCGCTCGAACGCCTGGCCCAAGGCCACCGGACGGAGTGCCCGATCCTGAACCCGCTCCGTGTTCCGTGGAGCCATGCGGGCCACCGCAAGCTGATGGCTCCCCCGGGCGCCGCCACCGATCCGTCCAGCGCAGGGTCCGGAATGATCTTCCACCCCGCCGTAAGGACTTGACTGGCCTTTCGCCGCCGAATAGGAATAGGCACAGGTGCAATTTTGCCGAACAATATTCGGGCATGGACCGAATAGACCGCATCATCTTGGATCAAGTGCAGGTTGACGGCGCATCGACCTATGCAGAAATCGGAACGGCAGCCGGCTTGTCCGCCTCGGCGGTGAACGACCGGCTCAAGCGGCTCAAGGCTGACGGCGTCATCCGGCGCATGACTGCCGACATCGACCCCACCGCGCTCGGCCTCGACCTGCTTGCCTTTGTCCTGGTCGCGGTCAACGAACCGCCGGGGGAGAGGCGGTTCCGTGCGGCGATGAAGACCGCGCCCGAGGTGCTGGAGTGCCATCACCTGACCGGCGACTACTCCTACCTGCTGAAGCTGCGGCTGCGCGACACCGCGCACCTTGAACAGTTCCTGATGAATCGGCTAAAGCCGCTCGCGGGGGTCGTCCGCACCCACACCCTGATCGCCCTGTCCTCGGTCAAGGAGACTCATATATTGCCTGCATCTCTGCCCGGCGCGGCACATGCTTGAAATCCTGGCCTCGCAGGCCTGGATGCTGGCGAAGGGCACCGGCATCGGCTTCCTGGTCGCCGCCGCGATCGGGCCGATCGCGATGCTGTGCATTCGCACGACGCTGGAGCGCGGCCGGCTGGCGGGAATTTCAGCCGGGATGGGGGTCGCGGTCGCGGACACCATGTTCGCCGCAATCGGGGCCTACGGCATAAGCTTCATCGGCGCCGCCCTCACCTCGGGTGAATCCTGGTTCAAGCTGGTCGGCGGCCTCGTGCTGGTCACGTTCGGAATCTATCTTGGCCGCAAGGGGCCGAATTTCGGGACAGAGGACGTACGGGAGGTGCCGAAGAGCCTTGCCGCGGACTTTGCAATGATGCTGGCGCTGACCCTCGCCAATCCGATGACGATCCTTTCCTTTGCCGGGCTGTTCGCCGGCGTGTCCGGCCTGCGCGGTTTCGCGTTCGACACCATTCCCGCCCTGCTGGTGGGCGTGTTCGTCGGATCGGCGGTTTGGTGGCTGGTCCTGGCATTCGTCATCGGCCTCATCCGGCACAAGATCAGCGCCGGGGCGATGCTCTGGATCAACCGAGGGTCGGCGGCGGCTATCATTGGCTTCGGCCTCTATACGCTGGTCGAGCCGTTGGAAGCCTTTGCCCAGCCGCTGGTTGCGCAGCTATTGACCCAATGATACGGTCCGGCCCGCTTTGCCGCAGGCCCTTTGGCCAAAGCATAGGTCGACCCCGAAAAAGCCGGAATGCCATGTCGCTAGACAGCAAGACCGTTGCCCATATCGCCACGCTGGCGCGCATCAAGGTGCCGGAGGCGGAGCTGGCCGCGCTCGCCAAGGAGCTTTCCGGGATCATGACCTGGATCGAGCAACTGAACGAGGTCGACACCACGGGCGTCGAGCCGATGTCGGGCGTCCTGCAGCGCAACCTGCCGCAGCGTGACGATGTGATCACTGACGGCGGCTACCCCGACAAGATCCTGCTGAACGCGCCGGACGCGGCGCATGGGTTTTTCACCGTGCCGAAGGTGGTCGAATGACCGGCGAACTGAACTCCCTCACCATCGCCGGCGCCCTCGAAGGCCTCGCCAAGAAGGAATTCAGCGCGACCGAACTGGCGCACGCCCACCTGAAGGCGATGGAAAGGCACCGCGGCCTCAATGCGTTCGTGGTCGAGACGCCCGAGAAGGCGCTGAGCATGGCGGCCGCTTCCGATGCGCGGCGGGCGAAGGGCGAGAAGCTGGGCACGCTCGACGGCATCTCGCTGGCGATCAAGGATCTGTTCTGCACCGAGGGGGTGCAGACCACTGCCGGCTCGCACATCCTCGAAGGCTTCAGGCCGCCGTATGAATCGACCGTCACCGCCAATCTGTGGAAGGCGGGCGCGGTGATGCTGGGCAAGGTGAACATGGACGAGTTCGCCATGGGCTCCAGCAATCTCACCTCTTATTTCGGCGGCGTCGGCAATCCGTGGCAGCGCCGAGGCAAGGATGGGCGGGGCGACAATCGCCGCCTGGTGCCGGGCGGCTCCTCCGGCGGCTCCGCCGCGTCGGTCGCCGCGCGCATGGCGCTCGGCGCGACCGCGACCGACACCGGCGGCTCGATCCGCCAGCCTGCCGCCTTCACCGGCACGGTCGGGATCAAGCCGACCTATGGCCGCTGCTCGCGCTGGGGCATCGTCGCGTTCGCCTCGTCGCTCGACCAGGCCGGACCGGTGACGCGCAGCGTCAAGGACTGCGCGCTCATGCTGGGCGCTATGGCGGGGCACGACCCGAAGGATTCCACCTCGGTCGACCTGCCGGTGCCCGACTATACCAAGGCACTCACCGGCGACGTGCGCGGCCTCCGCGTCGGCATCCCGAAGGAATACCGCCTCGACGGCATGTCGCTGGAGATCGAGAAGCTGTGGGCCGAGGGCGCCGCGTGGCTCAAAAAGGCGGGCGCGGAAATCAAGGACGTCTCCCTGCCGCATACCAAATACGCGCTGCCGACCTACTACATCATCGCGCCCGCCGAGGCGTCTTCCAACCTCGCGCGCTATGACGGCGTGCGCTTCGGCCTGCGCGTGCCGGGCGAGAGCCTGGACGAGATGTACGAGAAGACGCGCGCCGAGGGCTTCGGCAAGGAAGTGCGGCGCCGCATCATGATCGGCACCTATGTGCTGTCCGCCGGCTACTACGACGCCTACTACCTGAAGGCGCAGCGCCTGCGCACCCTAATCGCGCGCGATTTCGACCGCGCCTTCAAGGATGTCGACGTGATCCTGACGCCCTCGACCCCGTCGGCCGCGTTCGCGGAGGGCGAGAACACCGACGATCCGATCCAGATGTATCTCAACGACGTGTTCACCGTGACGGCGAACCTGGTCGGCCTGCCCGGCATCTCCATCCCTGGTGGTCTGGACAGCCAGGGCTTGCCGCTTGGCCTGCAGCTCATCGGCAGCGCGTTCGACGAGGAGACCCTGTTCCGCGTCGGCGGCGTCATCGAGAGCAGCGCCAACTTCACCGCCAAGCCGGCAGGATACTGAGTCATGGCAGACGCGAAGAACCTGATCGAGGGCCGCACCGGCAAGTGGGAGGTCATCCTGGGACTCGAAGTGCATGCCCAGGTGATCTCCGAAGCCAAGCTGTTCTCCGGCGCCGCGACCGCGTTCGGCGCCGAGCCCAACACCCAGGTCAGCCTGGTCGACGCCGCCTTCCCCGGCATGCTGCCGGTCATCAACAGGAAGTGCGTGGAGCAGGCGGTGCGCACCGGCCTGGGCCTGAAGGCGGAGATCAACCTCAAGTCGGTGTTCGACCGGAAGAACTACTTTTACGCCGACCTGCCGGCCGGCTATCAGATCTCGCAGTACACCCAGCCGATCGTCGGCAAGGGCACCATCACGCTCGACATGCCGGATGGCGCGAAGCGCCACGTCGGCATCACGCGCCTGCACCTGGAGCAGGATGCCGGCAAGAGCCTGCACGACCAGCATCCGACCAAGAGCTACATCGACCTCAACCGCTCGGGCATCGCGTTGATGGAGATCGTGTCGGAGCCGGACATGCGCTCCTCGGAAGAGGCGGCGGCGTACCTGAAGAAGCTGCGCGCGATCCTGCGCTATCTCGGCACCTGCGACGGCAACATGGAGGAGGGATCCATGCGCTGCGACGTCAACGTGTCGGTGCGCAAGGTCGGCGATCCGCTCGGCACCCGCTGCGAGATCAAGAACGTCAACTCGATCCGCTACGTCCAGCAGGCAATCGAATATGAGGCGCGCCGCCAGATCGAGGTCCTGGAGGACGGGGGCTCGATCCGGCAGGAGACGCGGCTCTACGATCCGGGCAAGGGCGAGACCCGCTCCATGCGCTCCAAGGAGCATGCGCACGACTACCGCTACTTCCCCGACCCGGACCTGCTGCCGCTGGTGCTGGATCCGAAGTGGGTGAGCGAGATCAAGGCGACGCTGCCCGAGCTCCCGGATGAGAAGCGCGCGCGCTTCGTCAGCCAGTATGGCCTCAGCGACTACGATGCCGGCGTGCTGGTCAGCGAAAAGGAGACCGGCGCCTTCTTCGAATCCGTCGCCAAGGGCCGCGATGCCAAGCTCGCCGCCAACTGGGTGATGGGCGATCTTGCCGGCCTGCTCAATAAGGCCGGCAAGGGCGTCGCCGAGTCACCCGTTGGCGCCGACGCGCTGGGCGGCCTCATCGATCTCATCGCCGACAGCACCATCTCCGGCCGGATCGCGAAGGACGTGTTCGCGGCGATGTTCGAAACCGGCAAGCCGGCGAAACAGATCGTTGAGGAGAAGGGCCTTCGCCAGGTGACCGACACCGGCGCGATCGATGCCGCGATCGACGACATCATGGCGAAGAATGCCGACAAGGTCGCCGAATACCGCGGCGGCAAGGACAAGCTGCTTGGCTTCTTCGTCGGCCAGGTGATGAGGGTGACCGGCGGCAAGGCCAATCCCGCTTTGCTCAACGAGCGCCTGAAGGCGAAGCTGGCGGGCTAGGAGCCGCGCGGCGCGTCCAGCGCGCAGCGGAATCCTCTTTTTTGTGCTTGGCCGTGGGTGCATTTCACGGGCCGCTTCGACACGCAATTCGAGTGTAAAGGAATTCCCTCAGGCGGCGCCGTCCAAATACGTCGTAATACGACGTGACTTGGGATTATACTCACACGATGTTTTTGCCTAGGATCATAAAAGTCATACAAATCAGCGCGGCGCCAAATACCCTCAGCATTTATGAATTGTTCACGGAGCGAATTTACCGTCCCCCTCATCCGGGTCGTGCGACCGACCGGTTGCCACACATGATCGCACGCCAGTGCGGCTTCGGGAGAGGACGAGATTCGATGAACATGCGTCTGAGGATCGCAACCGCGGTCAATCTGTTCGGGGTTCTGGTCGGCATCGGCTTCGTGGCGGTGATCTGGACCGCGTTGATGGCGATCAACGAGTTGAAGGTCGGCGGGCCGGTCTATACGCGCATCGTGCTCGGCAAAGACCTGATCGCCGACATCCTGCCGCCGCCGGAATACATCATCGAGCCCTATCTCGAGGCGACACTCGCGCTCAACGATCCCAAATCGCTCGGCGCGCGCAAGGAGCGCCTGGCCCAGCTGCGCAAGGACTACGATGCGCGCCACGAGTACTGGAAGGCGGATCGGCTCTACGACCCGGCGATCGTCGGGAAACTGATCGGACCGGCCCATGATGAAGCCGCGCGGTTCTGGGATGAGATCGACAAGACCTTCCTCCCGGCGCTGGAGCGCGGCGACATGGCCGCGGCCAGCGCGTCCTATGCCACGGTGGCGGACGCCTATTCCAAGCATCGCGCCGTGATTGACGAGATTGTCGCCGCGGCGAATGACTCGAACGCGCGAAGCGAAGCGTCCGCGGCGGGGCGCGAAACCCTCTTCATGTCGATCGTCTGGACCGTGTCGGCGATCGTGCTGCTGATCGTGCTGGGCGGCGTGCTGTTCATGGCCCTTGGGGTCGTGCGGCCGATCGCGGGCATGACGGCGGTGATGAAATCCCTGTCGGAGGGCGTGCTCGACGTCGTCATCCCGTCGGCGCAGCGCAAGGACGAGGTCGGCCAGATGGCGAAGGCGGTCGACGTCTTCCGGGCCAACGCGGTCGAGGCCAAGGCGGCGCGCGAGCGCGAGGCCGCCCAGCAGCTCGAGCGCCAGCAGCGCTTCGAGCGGATGGATTCCCTCACTCATTCTTTCGACGACAGCGTCAAGGGCGCGCTTCAGCAGGTCTCCGGGGCGGCGGAGCGGATGGAGCGGTCGGCCCATCGCCTTACCGAGGTCGCGGACAAGTCGAACCAGCAGGTCACCAGCATGACAGCGGCGACCGAGGAAGCATCCGCCAACGTGCAGACCGTCGCGAGCTCGGCCGAAGAGCTGTCCGCCTCCTTCACCGAGATGACGCGCCGCGCCCACGAATCGGCGGAGATCGCGCGCGCCGCCGCCAGCCAGGGCGCCAATGCCAGCAGCATGGTTGCGGGCCTGGTTCAATCGGCCGACAAGATCGGCGAGGTGGTGCGCCTCATCAACGACATCGCCGCGCAGACCAACCTGCTGGCGCTCAACGCCACGATCGAAGCGGCGCGGGCCGGCGACGCCGGCAAGGGCTTCGCCGTGGTCGCGGGCGAGGTGAAGAACCTCGCTTCCCAGACCGCCAAGGCGACCGAGGAGATCCAGAACCAGATCGGCGCGGTCCAGTCGGCAACCCAATCGGCTGCCGGTGCGATCCAGGCGATCACCCAGACCATCAGCCGCGTGAACGACATCGCCGCCGGCATCTCGGAGGCCGTGCAGCAGCAGACCGCCGCGACCCACGAGATCGCCCGCTCGATCCAGGAGGCCGCGATCGGAACCCACGAGGTCTCCAGCAACATGAGCGGGGTCAAGCAGACCGCCAGCGACGCCAAGGAATCGGCCGGCGACGTGCGCTCGACCGCCGACGGGCTGAAGCGCGAAAGCGAACAGCTCCGCGCCCTCGTCGGCAGCTTCCTCGCGGACGTGCGGGCGGTGTAGTTCGGGAGGGGCGCAGGAACGGCGGCAGCGCCGCCAGCACGTCCCTCAAGAACGGCACCAATGCCGCGAGCGTTTCCTGCGGCTTTTCCTCGACTTCGCTGCCGACAGCCGCCGCCTCGGCCGCCTGCCGGAGTTCGAAAGCAAGCCGGCGGTCGTGCTGACGGCGCGCTCGGATGGTTCAGGAAGCGGGAGCTTCCGCCGCCTTGGTCGTCGTGTTCGCCGGGAACAGCATGGTCACATGAACCGCGTCCTCGTCGGGCGTGACCGTCACCGTTCCCGCCCGTTGCGCCAAGCGCAGCATGGCTGTGTTGAGCGGCAAGATCTCCGCCACGAAGCCGCGGACGCCGCGTTTCATGGCATACTCCTGCAGGCGCGCCTGCAGGGTGGTTCCGATTCCCGCTCCCTGCCATTCCGGCGCCACCATGAAGGCGATCTCGGCGAGGTTCGTCGTCGGATTCAGAAAATAGCAGGCGCTGCCGACCACTACCTCGTTCTCGCGTGGCCCGCTCACAGCCAGCATCGCGACCTCGCTCTCGTGATTGACGTTGCAGAGCGTCTGCAGCTCCGCGAAGGAGAGCGAACGCACGCGCCGGAAGAAGCGCGTGTAGACGTCGTCCGGCGAGAGTCGGTGGAACAACGCCTGCAGCGCGTCCGCGTCGGCGGCCCGCGCGGGCCGGATGACCACCTTGGCGCCCGTCTTGAGCTCGACCGTCCGCTCCTCGTGCACGGGGTAGGCGGCCTGCGAGGCCAGGTACTGCTCGCGCGGCACGTAGCCCAGCCGCCTGGCAGCCTCCAGCAACGCCTCGCGATGGCTTGGATGGGCCACCTCGATCAGCGCCACCGCCCGCTCCCGGATCGATTTCCCGAACAAATAGGCAATGCCGTACTCGGTGACGACGTAGTGTACGTCCGAGCGCGCGATTCCCACCCCGTCACCGGCTTCGAGCAGCGGCTTGATCCGCGACTCCCCCGCGTCAGTGGTGGAAGCGAGGCAGATAATGGGTTTGCCGCCCGGCGAGCGCGCCGCACCCCGTATGAAGGCCGCCTGCGTGGAGACGCCACCATAGAACTCGCCTTCGAACTGGTCGACGCAGACCTGGCCCGTCAGATCCAGCGCGAAGGCCTGTGTGATCGAGACCACGCGGGGGTTGGCGGCCACCTCGTGCGGATCGCAGACCTGCTCGATCGGCAGGAAGGCAAGGCGCGGATTGTCGTCGACGAAGTCGTAGAGCCGGCGCGTGCCTAGGCAGTAGCTGGCGACGATGCAGTCGCGGTGGCGGGTCTTGCATCGGCCGGTCACCACGCCGGCCTCCACGAGATCCAGGATACCGTCGGTGATGACGTCGCTGTGGATGCCGAGGTTGCGGCGGTCCTTCAGGTGCCGCAATGCCTCGTTGGGCACACGGCCGAGCCCGATCTGCAGCGTCGAGCCGTCTTCGATGATGGCGGCGATGTAGCGGGCGACGCGCTCCGCGACCTCGCCGGTCGGCGGATGGCGGTACTCCGTCACGGGCGTATCGACGCTGACGAACGCGTCGAAGCGGTCGAGATGGACGAAGCTCTCGCCGTGGGTGCGCGGCATCGCTGGGTTGACCTCGGCGACCACCCGGCGCGCCACGCCGAGGACCGCCGGCGCCAGATCCACGGAGATCCCGAGGCTGACGAAGCCGCGCGCATCGGGCGGCGAGACCTGGAGCAGCGCCACGTCGATCGGCAGCCGCCCGCTCGCAAGGAGGTTCGGCACCTCCTCCAGGCAGATCGGCACATAGTCCAGGCGCCCGCTGGCGCCGAGCGCGTGCACATCGCTTCCGACGAAGAACGTCCGGTGGCGGTAGTGGGTGCTGGAAGCGCCTGCCTCTTGCGGCATTGCCGAGGTCGTCAGGAAGCTGACGAACTCGAGATCGGCTGGACCCGACTGCATCGACTCCAACCTCGCGATGAGGCCGCCCGGCGCGGCACAGCCGGTGCCGAGATAGATACGGCTGCCCGCCGGGATTCCTGCCAGGGCTTGCTCCGCGCTGACAAGCTTCCGGCGGAATTCGGCGCTTTCCTGGACGGCCGATTGGCTCATGGCGCCTCCCGGCGATTGAACAAAGCTGAGCCGACATCTGCCAGACGGGCGGACCATCCACTCCGCTAGTTAAGGAGCGTAATACAAGCGACGGTCTTCGAGAAGCGCTGAGGTCCATCTGGTGTTGCGAATAGGCGCGATTTCTAGCAAGGCGCGGCCGGCTGAATGACGGTCGATCAATCTGTTGTCGGGCGCTCTGGGCTGGTCTGGATTTTTTGCGGGTTCGCGGCCTAGCTTTCGCGCAGGAACGGAATCAAGGCCCCCAGCACCTCTTGCGGCCTCTCTTCCGCCACGAAATGGCCGCTCTGCACCACGCCGCCGCGTACGTCGCTCGCCCAGCGGCGCCAGATGTCGACGGCCTGGTTCTCGCCGGTCGAGAGGTACTGGTCGCCGGACAGCACCAGTACGGGGCAGGCGATCTTGCGTCCGGCCGCCCGGTCGGCGCGGTCCAGCGCATCGTCGATGGTGTAGCCGGCGCGGTAGTCGGCGCAGCTGGCGGCGATGTTCTCCGGCTTGCGGAAGCAGCGGCGGTACTCGGCCAAGGCCTCGGGCGACAGAGCGCCATAGTCGCCCGCCCATAGCCGCATCAGGTAGTCCTGGAAGAAGTCGGGATCGTGGCCGATGAGCCGTTCGGGCAGGCCGCCGTCACGCGCCAGGAATCCCCAGTGGAAGGTGTTCACCGCGAACCTGCGGTCGGCCAGGTCCCAGTATTCCGAGGTCGGCAGGATGTCGAGGATGGCAAGCCGCTCCACCGCCTCCGGGTGGTCGAGCGCTAGGCGGTAGCCGATGCGTGCTCCGCGGTCGTGGCCGGCCAGGGCGAAGCGCGGATACCCGAGCGCCCGCATCAGCCCCAGCATCTCCTCGCCCATCACCCGCTTGGAATAATTGCTGGAATCCGGGCTGGGGGCCGGCGCGGCGCTGTCGCCATAACCCTTGAGGTCGGGGCAGATCACGGTGAAATGGCGTGCCAGCTCGGGGGCAACCTTGTGCCAGACGGCATGGGTCTGGGGATAACCATGCAGCAGCAGGAGCGGGCGGCCGGTACCCCCCAGCCGAAGATTGAAGGCGAACGGACCGACCGCGACCCGCCGCTGCTCAAAACCAGGAAACAAGTTCATTATGTGTGTGTTCCTGCTGCCAACTGGCCCAAATCCGACTATGCTCCGGGCGAAAAGTCCAGGGCCGTTTCATGCATTCTGGCCCGCTCCTGTACAAGGCCCTGTCATGATCTTCACCGAGCCGCTCCCGCAACCCGATCCGTTGCGCGCCCGTCTGCGCACCCACTATCGCGCCGATGAGACTGGTGTGGTCCAGACCCTGCTGGCACAGGTGGAATTGCCGCCGGATATGCAGGACCGGATCGCCGCCCGCGCGCGCCGCCTGGTGAAGATGGTGCGGGAGAACCGGGTGGGGCAGGGCGGCATCGATGCCTTCATGCACGCCTACGAGCTCTCCAGCAAGGAGGGCGTGGTGCTGATGTGCCTCGCCGAGGCACTGCTGCGCATCCCCGACCCCGAAACCGCCAACATGCTGATCAAGGACAAGCTGCGTGACGCGGATTTCGGCAGCCATCTCGGCGAGAGCGACTCGATCTTCGTCAACGCCTCGACCTGGGCGCTGATGCTGACCGGCCGCATCATGCAGATGGAGCCGGCCGGCAGCGACCTCAAGGGCGTGCTGAAACGGCTGGTGACCCGTTCGGGCGAGCCGGTCATCCGCCAGGCCGTCACGCAGGCCATGAAGATCCTCGGCCGGCAGTTCGTGATGGGCCGCAACATCGACGAGGCGCTCGACCGTGCCGAGGCGATGGAGCGCAAGGGCTACCGCTACTCCTACGACATGCTGGGCGAGGCGGCGCGTACTGCCCGCGATGCCGACCGCTATTTCGACGCCTATGAGGCTGCGATCGCCGCCATCGGCCGCGCCGGCGCCGGCAAGGGGCCGATCAGGAGCCCGGGCATCTCGGTCAAGCTCTCGGCCCTTCATCCGCGCTACGAGATGGCGCAGCGCACCCGCATTCTGGACGAGATGGTACCCCGCCTCATCGAGCTGGCGAAGGCGGCAAAGGCGGTCGATATCGGCTTCACCATCGATGCGGAAGAGGCCGACCGGCTCGATCTCTCGCTCGATGTGATCGACGCCGTATCCGGTCATCCGTCGCTGAGGGGCTGGGACGGCCTCGGCCTTGCGATCCAGGCCTACCAGAAGCGCTGCCTGCCGCTGGCCGACTGGCTGGCCGATATGGCGCGCCGGCATCGCCGCCGCCTGATGGTGCGGCTGGTCAAGGGTGCCTATTGGGACAGCGAGATCAAGATGAGCCAGGAGCGCGGGCTTGCCGGCTATCCGGTTTTCACGCGCAAGGCGCTGACCGACGTCTCGTACCTCGCCTGCGCGCGGCGGCTGCTCTCCGATCAAGGCGCGTTCTATCCGCAGTTCGCGACGCACAATGCGCACAGCCTCGCCGCCATCGTCGAGATGGCGGGCGGCGAGACGCCGGCGCGCGAAAGACTGGAATTCCAGCGTCTGCACGGCATGGGCGAGGCGCTCTACAACGAGGTGACCCCGGCCGAGGCGATGGGCATTCCCTGCCGCGTCTATGCGCCGGTCGGCAGCCACGAGGATTTGCTGGCCTATCTGGTGCGGCGCCTGCTGGAGAACGGCGCCAACACATCGTTCGTCAACCGCATCGTGGACGAGAAGGCGCCGCTGGACGAGATCGTGGCCGACCCGGTCGCGCGCGTGAAGAAGCTGCCGCAGATTCCCCACCCGCGCATCCCGCTGCCACGCGATCTCTACGGTCCGGAGCGCAAGAACTCGGCGGGCGTCGATCTGTCCGATCCCGACGTGCTGACACCGCTCGCCGCCGCGCTCGACGCAGCGGCGGCGCGCCCCGCTTCCGCGGCGCCGATCGTGGGCGGCCGCGAGCTCTCCGGCAAGGCGCAGCCTGTTCTGAACCCCGCCGACACGCGCCAGAGGGTGGGCCAGGTCACCAACGCGGCGCCTGAGCAGGTGTCCGATGCCGTCGCGCGTGCCCAGCGCGCGTTCGAGGGCTGGGCTGCAACGCCAGCCAACGAGCGCGCGCAATGCCTGGAGCGCGCCGCCGACCTGCTGGAAGGCGCCCAGGCGGATGTGCTGGCGCTCTGCATCCGCGAAGCCGGCAAGACCATTCCCGATGCGGTGGCCGAACTGCGCGAAGCCGTCGACTTCCTGCGCTACTACGCGGTGCGCGCCCGCGCCGATTTCGCCAGGCCGATGCCGCTGCCCGGACCGACCGGCGAGCGCAACCAGATCCAGCTCCACGGCCGCGGCGTGTTCGCCTGCATCTCGCCCTGGAACTTCCCGCTCGCGATCTTCACGGGCCAGGTGAGCGCCGCGCTCGCCGCCGGCAATACAGTGGTGGCCAAGCCAGCCGAGCAGACGCCGATGATCGCGGCGCTCGCGGTGCGCCTCATGCACAAGGCGGGCGTTCCCGCCGACGTGCTGCATCTGGTGCCGGGCGACGGTCCCAGCGTCGGCGCGCCGCTGGTCAACGATCCGCGCATCGCCGGCGTCGCCTTCACCGGCTCGACCGACACCGCGCGCGGCATCAACCGCGCGCTCGCCGCCAAGAACGGCGCGATCGGCCCGCTGATCGCCGAGACCGGCGGGCAGAACGTGATGATCGTCGATTCATCCGCCTTGCCGGAGCAGGTGGTGCGCGACGTCCTCATCTCCTCGTTCCAGAGCGCGGGCCAGCGCTGCAGCGCGCTGCGCGTCATGTTCATTCAGGAGGACATCGCCGAGAAGCTGACCGAGATGCTGGCCGGCGCAATGGCAGAGCTGAAGGTCGGCGATCCCGCTTTGCTCGCGACCGACGTCGGCCCGGTGATCGATCTTGAAGCAAAAACCATGCTCACGAAGCACGCCGAACGCATGAAGCGCGAGGCCGAGCGGATCTACGAGGTCCCGCTCGGACCCGAGCATGCGCACGGCCACTTCTTCGCGCCGGTCGCGTTCCGCATCGACGGCCTGCCGCGGCTGGAGCGCGAGGTGTTCGGCCCGGTGCTGCACGTGATCCACTACAGCGCCGACCGGCTCGACGACGTGCTGGACGCCGTCAACGCCACCGGCTACGGCCTCACCCTCGGCGTGCACAGCCGCATCGACGGCAAGGTGCGGCACATCACCGAGCGCTTGCGCGTCGGCAACGCCTATGTCAACCGGAACATGATCGGCGCGGTGGTCGGCGTGCAGCCGTTCGGCGGCGAAGGTCTGTCCGGCACCGGCCCAAAGGCCGGCGGCCCGCGCTACCTGCACCGTTTCGCCACCGAACGCACGCTCACCATCGACACCACCGCCGCAGGCGGCAACGCCAGCCTGCTCAGCCTCAACGAGGAGAGCGCGGCCTAGATCATGCGCGAAAGCCGCCCGCTGACGCCCAGGATTGTCGACCGGCGCGCGACCATCGTCGTGCTGGCACATGAGGCGTTCGGTCTCGAAACCGGCGCCACTCTTTCGACTCTTGCCGCGGAACATTGGATGCCGGCGGGCCATCGCTTTCTTGTGCATCAGGGGCCGGCGGCCCCGCCGCCGGCCGATCTTGCGGTCGTGCACGTGCCGCTCACGCGCCTGCCGCCTTCCTACAGCGATCTGCTGGCGCGCTATCCCCGCACCATCAATGCATCCGTCACCGACGTTTCGAAGCGGCGGATCGCCACGGATCTGGTGACCGAAGACGAAGCCCACGAAGGGCCGGTCATCGTGAAGACCGATCTCAATCACGGAGGCGCCGCGGAACGTCGTCTGCGCCGGTTGGAAGGCGGCGTGGCAAAACGCCTGCTGGCCGCCGTCGAACGGCACCTGCCGCCGCGCTGGACCGGTCGCCTGCCAGGCGACCGCTACCTGATGTTCGGGAACAAGCGCGAGGTGCCGCACTGGATATGGCGGTCTCCCGGCCTGATCGTGCAGCCGTTCCACGTCGAACGCCGCGGCGATCTATACGCCCTGCATCAATGGTATTTCCTCGGCGGCCACGAATGCGTCTCCACTTTCCTGTCGCGGGATCCCGTGGTCAAGCTGGCAAACGTGGTCGAACGCCTGCCGCTGCATCAGGATGTGCCCGAGGCGATCCGCCGCCGGCGCGCGGAGCTGAAGTTCGACTACGGCAAGTTCGACTATGTGGTCTCGAACGGCGTCCCCATCCTGCTCGATGCCAATCCCACGCCCACCGGGCGCGCCGACGACCAGAAGACCCCGCGCGTGCTCGCCATCTGTTCGGCGCTGGCGGGGGGGCTGGCGGAGTTTCTACGCTGATGCCGCTCTATGTCGGTTCATCCCGGCCGAGCGGGCATCGGCCCCGAGGCCGGCGGCAATGCCGGCCTGCTCAGCCTCGACGAGGAGCGCGCGGCGTAGGCACATGAACGACACTCGGCTTCCCGCCGCGCCGGCCATCATCGATCGGCGCGCAACGGTCGTGGCGCTGGCGCACAAGGTGTTCGGTCTCGAGGCCGGCACCACCCTCGCGATCATCGCGCGCGAATACTGGACCCCGCTGGGCCACCGCTTCCTGGTGCATCGCGGCCTGAAAACCCCGCCGCCAGCGGACCTCGCGATTCCGCATGTGCCGCTGACTCACCTTCCGCCGCGTTATGCCGCGCTGTCGTCCCGCTACCCGCGTGCGATCAACGGCGCCGTCTCGGACGTCTCGAAGCGTCGCATCGCGACCGACCTTGTGACGGCGGATGATTCCTATGCCGGTGCCGTGATGGTGAAGACGGATTTCAACCATGGCGGCGTGGCCGAGCGTCTGTTGCGCCGAAAGAGGCGCGACCTGCGCACCCGCCTCCTGGCCGCGATCCAGCGGCGCCTGCCGCCGCGCTGGTCCAGCCGCCCGCCGCTGGACAGGTACACGGTGTTCGAGCGCAAGAGCGACGTGCCGGATTGGATATGGCGCAGCCGCGGCCTGGTCGTGCAGCCGTTCCACGCGGAGCGGCGGGGCGATCTATACGCCCTGCATCAATGGTATTTCCTCGGCAGCCACGAGTGCGTCTCGACCTTCCTGTCGCGCGACCCGGTGGTGAAGCTCTCGAGCGTTGTCGAGCGCCTGCCCCTGCACCAGGACGTGCCGGACGCCATCCGCCGGCGCCGCGCCGACCTCAAGTTCGACTACGGCAAGTTCGACTACGTGATCTCGAACGGCGTGCCCGTCCTGCTCGACGCCAACAACACGCCCAACGAAGGCATCGGCGAGCAAAGAAACCCGCGCGTGTTGGCGATCTGTCAGGCGCTGGCCGGCGGCCTGGCGGAGTTCTTGCCTTAGCTCGGCGGCCGGCGGCTCACCACTTCGTCGTCCCAAGGCTTGCCTTGGCAATCGAGGCGTATGCTTTCTGCAGCGCAATGTTGACAAAGTTCCTGCGATCCCTAAGTATATCCCTCAGGGATATACGAGGATACCATGGCAAAATCGACGGTCTTTACGACGAACAAGAGCCAGGCGGTCCGTCTGCCGAAGGCGGTCGCTCTACCTGATAACGTGAAGCAGGTGGAGATTACGAAAATCGGCCGTAGCCGTCTCATCAGCCCGGTCGGGCATTCATGGGACGCATTCTTTGACGCGGGCGGCACAGGCGATTTCCCCGATCGCAAGCAACCCAAGCCGGAGAAGCGCGAGCCTCTTTAATGCTGCGCTATATGCTGGATACGAACATCTGCATTCACATCATCAAGATCCGCCCCGAGAGCTTGCGCCAGAGGTTCAACCGCTTCGCCGAGCAGATTTGCATTTCGTCCATAACGTTGGCGGAGTTGTATTTCGGGGCCGAAAAGTCCAGGAGGCAAGCGGCGAACATCGCCGCGATCGAACAGATCTGCGGGGAGCTGACAGTGCTGCCCTTCGCCGAGCGGCCCGCGCATCATTTCGCGATGATCAAGTGCGAGCTGGAGCGCGAGGGGAGGCCGATTGGGCCATATGACCTCCTGATTGCTGGGCATGCGCGCAGTGAGGGCTTGACCCTCGTCACCAACAACGAGCGTGAGTTTGCGCGGGTGCAGGGTCTGCGGATCGAGAATTGGATTTAACGGCTCAGCTGCTCTTCGCCGTCAGCCGCGTCACGTGCCCCATCTTGCGCCCCGGGCGGATTTCGGCCTTGCGGTAGAGGTGCAGCTTGGCGCCGGGCTCGCTCAGGATCTGGCGCCAGTCGCGCACCTCGTCGCCGATCAGGTTCTTCATCACCGCGTCGGAGTGGCGCTCGGGCGAGCCGAGCGGCAGGCCGCACACCGCGCGCACGAATTGCTCGAACTGGCTGGTGGCGCAGGCATCGATGGTCCAGTGCCCGGAATTGTGCGGCCTGGGCGCCAGCTCGTTCACCAGCACGTCGCCCTCGCGGGTGACGAACATCTCGACCGCCAGCAGCCCGACCAGCTTCAGCTCCTGCGCGATATGGCGCGCGATCGCCTCGGCCTTCACCGCGACGGCCGGCGCAATGCGCGCCGGCGCGATGGTGGTGTCGAGGATGTGGTTGCGGTGCTGGTTCTCCACCGGCACGTACATCGCCATCGCGCCGTCGAAGCCGCGCGCGATCACCACCGAGATCTCGCGCTGGAAATCGACGAAGGATTCGAGGATCGCCAGCTCGCCGCCCATCTGCTGCCACACCTGGGCGAGGTCGGTCTCCGGGTCGATGCGCACCTGGCCCTTGCCGTCATAGCCGAAGCTGGCCGATTTCAGCACGCACGGCCGCCCCAACGCCTGCACCGCCTGGGGCAGCGCCTCCTTGTGCGCGACCTCGAGGTAGCGCGCGACCGGCACGTTGATGGAGGTGAGGAAGTTCTTCTCGCGCAGGCGCTGCTGCGCCAGATGCAGCACGCGCGGGTCGGGGCGCGTCGGCTTCAGCGCCGCCAGCGTCTCGCCGGCGGAGGCGGGCACGTTCTCGAACTCGAACGTCACCACGTCGACTGCCCGGGCGAACGCCTCGAGCGCGGCGAGGTCGTCATAGGAGGCGACCGTGGTTGCGGCGGCCACGTCGCTCGCCGGCGCGCCCCTGTCGGGGCAATAGATGTGGCAGCGATAGCCGAGCCGCGCCGCCGCCATCGCGGTCATGCGCCCCAATTGGCCGCCGCCCAGGATGCCGATGGTGCCGCCCGGCGTGATGCTCTGTCCGTTATCCGCGCTCATTGTCCGATGCCCCAGTTTACCGCCGCCCGCCCGTTAGCCGACCGCCCATTATTGGTCACGCGTCGGGCTTTCCGCCACTGCCTCGGTCTGGCGGTGGCGATAGGTGTCGAGCCGCCGTCCCAGCGGCGCGTCATTGAGCGCGATGATGGCGGCCGCCAGCAGGCCGGCATTGGTCGCCCCCGCCTTGCCGATCGCCAGCGTGCCGACCGGGATGCCGGCCGGCATCTGGACGATGGAATAGAGGCTGTCCTGACCCTTCAGCGCCTGCGAGTCGACCGGCACGCCCAGCACGGGCAGGGGGGTCACGGCGGCCACCATGCCCGGCAGGTGAGCCGCGCCGCCGGCGCCGGCGACGATGACCTTGAGGCCGCGGTCGCGCGCGCTCCCAGCATAGTGCATCAGGCGCTTGGGGGTGCGGTGCGCGGAGACGATCTTGACCTCGTGCGGAATGTCCAGATGCTCAAGCACATCAACGGCATGGCGCATGGTCTGCCAGTCGGACTGGCTGCCCATGATCACGCCTACCAAGGGCTTTTTCCCGCGCTTTGGCATGAAGCCCCGCCCCGAAAAGAGGCGGCATTATAGGGGCCGGCCGGCCGAGCGCAATGAACAATGCGCGAACAGATGACCGGCCTTTGGGCCGAATTAAGCCGGCCTTAACCAGCGCGCCCTAGCATCCCCGGCGGGATTTGCTTCTATTGTCAGGGCGGCCGGCAGGGCGCCCGGGCGCGCCCGCCAAGGAGTTCTGGAACCCGCGCTGATGAGGATCCGCGACAACCTTCCCCCGGGATCGACCGCGCGCGTCGCCGGCGCCAGGCCGGTTGCGCGGGCCCGCGGCGCGGAAGCCGCCAGTGCGGCGACCGCCGCCACCACCGCCACCTCGGCCCAGGCCGACCAGGCCACCTTCCTCGGCCTCCACGAAACCGAGCTTTCGCCGAACGTCCGCGCCGCCTTGCAGGCGCTGCTGGACGAAGTGGGCCGGCTGCGCCAGGAATTGGAGCTGACGCGCAAGCGCATCTCGCACCTGGAGCGCATGGCCGACGAGGATTCCATGCTGCCGATCGCCAACCGCCGCGCCTTCGTGCGCGAGCTGACGCGGCTCATCTCCTATTGCGAGCGCTATGGCACGGCGGGCAGCGTGCTCTATTTCGACCTCAACGGCATGAAGGACATCAACGACCGCTACGGCCATCCGGCGGGCGACGAGGTGCTGCGGCAGTTCGCGCGGCTACTGGTCGCCAACGTCCGCGATTCCGACGTGGTCGGCCGGCTGGGCGGCGACGAGTTCGGCGTGATCCTGGCGCAGGCGGACGAAAACCAGGCCCGCGACAAGGCCGGCTCGCTGGTGGAGCTGGTCAACAGCCACCCCGTCGCCTGGCAGGGCGAGACATTGCAGCTGTCCTGCGCCGTCGGCATCCATCAGTTCTCCGCTCGGCAGAATGCGGACGAGGCCCTGAGCAAGGCCGACGCCGACATGTATGACGAGAAGCGGCGCTATTACGCCGAGCTGAACAAGCAGCGCTAACCGGAGCGTTTTCCGCCGAAGCGGATGCCGGTTCGGCGCAGAAAATGCGACCGCTCCCATCGGAGCATTTTCCGCCGAAGTGGATGCCGGTTCGGCGCAGAAAATGCGACCGCTCCGGTTACGGGATCTCGCCGCCGCCGCTGAAAGCCGCTATCACTGGCGGCCATCGGTCCATCGCATGTATATCGCCTCGCCGCGCCATCTGCCCTCCGTCAAGCAGCTCCACGACTACTGGACGCTGTGCCGGGGCGAGCGCGCCATGCCGCGGCGGGCCGATATCGATCCGGCCGACATCCCGCATCTGCTGCCCAACGTGTTCCTGGTCGATATCGAGCATGCGCCGTTCCGCGTGCGCTACCGGGTGGTTGGCACCAGCGCCGTCGAGTGGCAGGGCCGCGACTTCACCGGCCACTACCTGGACGAAATGCGCTTCAACAGGCCGGACGAGATCCTTGGGCTCTATCGGCGCGCGGCGGAGGAGAAGGTGCCGACCTTCCGCTCCGGCACCTGGCAGATGCCGAACGGCGTCACCCGTGCCGTCGAGACCGCGATACTTCCGCTGTCCGAGGACGGCGAGCGCGTCTCCCAATGCCTCGCGATCGAGGATTTCCAGGATTTCCGCGATCCCACCTATCTGCCGTGGGGCTGATGATCGGCGATTGTGCCATTGCTTAAGGCCCAGGCTCGCGTTTCCAGCGGCTTCTTTGGTGATCTATCGGCGAAATGGGAGCAGACTTCCCTCCCTCGATCCGACCCATCAAGGAGGTATGCCATGATCACGCACAGCGTAGCTGGCGGCGGTGGATTGCAACTCCATGTGCGGGAGTGGGGAAGGCCTGACGCTCCGTCCATTCTCTTCATTCATGGGTGGTCCCAGAACCACCTGTGCTGGTCAAGGCAATGCCAAAGCGCGTTGGCCGACCGGTTCCGTCTCGTTGCTTTCGATCTCCGCGGTCACGGCATGTCGGACGCGCCGCCGGAACAGGAGCGCTACACCGATGCCCGACTTTGGGCCGGCGATATCGCGGCCATCATCGATCAGCTTGGTCTCGACCGGACTGTGCTCGTTGGCTGGTCGTACGGCGGATTCATCATCTGCGACTATCTCCGCGCATTCGGCCAACAAGCGATCGCGGGTATCGTTTTCGTCGATGCGGCCGTGACGCTCGACCAATCGGCCTTCGGCACCTTGATCGGGCCGGGCTTCCTTGATCATGTGCCAGGCGCCACGTCGGGCGACTTCTCCACGAATATCGCGGCGATCAGAAGCTTCCTGCGAGCATGCACCGCCCGCCCGCTTTCGGCCGAGGACTATGAAACGGCGTTGTGCTGGAACATCATCGTGCCAGCCAGGGTGCGCGCGGCTCTGCTGGCGCGCCAGATCAACTCAAACGACGTGCTGGCGATGTTGAAGAGGCCGCTGCTCGTCATGCAGGGCGAAAGTGACCGGCTCATTCTGCGCGCGATGGCCGAACATATCTTGGCGACCTGTCCGACCGCCAAGGCGTCCTGGTATGCGGAGACGGGACACGCCCCCTTCCTCGAGGAGACGACCCGCTTCAACCGCGAGCTCGCGGAGTTTGCCGCTCAATCACGGGCTGGTCCACAGGGGCACTGACTGCACGCTGGGCCTTGAGCCTTGCGTGGTGGAAGGTGACAGCCGGGACAGAATCCCGCTAAGCGATGATGTCCGGAAGGAGCTGGCTTTCGAGCCTGATGATCTGGTCTTTCAGGATCAGCTTGCGCTTTTTCATGCGCTGGATCTGCAGCTGGTTGAAAGGCGCCGTCTCGGCCATGCTCTGGATGGCAGCGTCGAGGTCGCGGTGCTCGGTGCGCAATTCCTCAAGCTTGGCCCTCAGCTCACTGGTCCCGATGATGATGGTCACCGCATGCTCCTCTAGGGGACCGCATTTTACCGCAAACCGGGGCCATGCGTCACGGACTTGAAGGTCGCGGGCGGCGAAAGGCGGCGACCTTGCACCGCCGGTCCGGTGTCTCTAAACAGGGGTTGCGCCTTCATTTTCCGGCATTTCCGTGAGGCGGCCGGACAGGACATCGGCAGGCAATAATGCCCGACAATTTCGATCTTGTTCTGACGGGTGGCCAGGTGGCGACGCCGGGCGGCCTCGAGTCCTGCGATATCGGGATCAAGGGCGGGCGAATCGCCGCCCTGGGCGCGCTCGGCGGCGCCGCCGCGCGGGAGCGGTTCGATGCCGCCGGCCTCGTCATCCTGCCCGGCGTGATCGACACCCAGGTGCATTTCCGCGAGCCCGGCCTCGACCACAAGGAGGATCTGGCGACCGGCTCCGCCGGCGCCGCCATGGGCGGGGTCACGGCGTTCTTCGAGATGCCCAATACGACTCCGAACACGGTCGACGAGGCGGCGCTGAAGGACAAGCTGCGCCGGGCCAAGGGCCGCGCCTGGGTCGATCATGCGTTCTTCATCGGCGCGTCGGACGAGAACGCGGCCGAGCTGGGCAAGCTGGAGCTGCTGCCGGGCTGCGCCGGGGTGAAGGTCTTCATGGGCTCCTCCACCGGTTCTCTGCTGGTGGCCGACGACGATACCCTGGAGGCGGTGCTGCGCAACGGCCGGCGGCGCGTCGCCATCCATTCGGAGGATGAGCCGCGACTGCGCGAACGCCTCGCCCTGGTGCGCGACGGCGGCGATCCATCGATGCATCCGGTGTGGCGCGACGAGGAGGTGGCGATCCGCGCGACCAAGCGCCTGCTGCGCCTGGCAAGGCGTGCGGCACGGCGGGTACACGTGTTGCACGTCAGCACCGCCGACGAGATGGAGCTGCTGGCGGCCAACAAGGACCTCGCCACCGTCGAGGTGCTGGTCAACCACCTGACGCTGGTGGCGCCGGATTGCTATCGGCGCCTCGGCACCTACGCGCAGATGAACCCGCCGATCCGCGATGCCCGCCATCGCGACGGCATCTGGCGGGCGCTGCGGGCCGGCGTCGTCGATGTCATCGGCACCGATCACGCGCCCCATACGCGCGAGGAGAAGGCGCGGCCCTATCCCCAGAGCCCGTCCGGCATGCCCGGCGTGCAGACCCTGATCCCGGTCATGCTGGATCATGTGAACGCCGGCCGCCTCACCTTGCAGCGCTTCATCGACTTGACCAGCGCGGGTCCAGCGCGCATCTACAACATAGCGGGCAAGGGGCGCATCGCCCTTGGCTACGACGCGGATTTCTCGGCGGTGGACCTGAAGGCGAAGCGCACCATCACCAACGCGATGATGAAGACCAAGTCCGGCTGGACGCCGTTCGACGGCATGGAAGTCACGGGCTGGCCCAAGGCGACGATCGTGCGCGGCCGCATCGTGATGCGCGAGGATGAATTGATCGGGAAACCGATCGGCGCACCCGTGCGCTTCCAGGAAACCTTGCAGCAGGAGGCATCGGCATGACCGGCACCTCGATCATCGGATGGGCGCACCTGCCGTTCGGCAAGCACGCCGACAAGGACATCGAAAGCATGATGGTGGAGGCGGGTGCCGCCGCGCTGAAGCATGCCGGCGTCGCGCCGAAGGATGTCGATGCGATCTTCGTCGGCCATTTCAACGCCGGTTTCTCGCCCCAGGACTTTCCGTCCTCGCTCAGCTTCGGCATCGACCCCGCCTTGCGCTTCAAGCCGGCGACGCGGGTGGAGAATGCCTGCGCCACCGGCTCCGCCGCCGTGCACCAGGGCATCAAGGAGATCGCCGCCAGGCAGGCGCGCATCGTGCTGGTGATCGGCGTCGAGCACATGACCAACAACGACAACGCCGCCATCGGCCGCAACCTGCTCAAGGCGAGCTACGTGAAGGAGGAAGCGGATATACCCGGCGGCTTTGCCGGCGTGTTCGGCCGCATCGCGGAGCTCTACTTCCAGCGCTACGGCGACCAGTCGGACGCGCTGGCGCGCATCGCCGCCAAGAACCACCGCAACGGCGTCGACAATCCCTACGCCCAGATGCGCAAGGATCTCGGCTACGAGTTCTGCCGCACCGTGTCGGACAAGAACCCGCTGGTCGCCGGCCCGCTGAAGCGCACCGATTGCTCGCTGGTGTCCGACGGCGCGGCGGCGCTGGTGCTCGCCGACCTCGACACCGCGCTCGCCGCCGACCGCGCCGTGCTGATCCGCAGCGTGGCGCAGGTCAACGATTTCCTCCCCATGCGCGCCCGCGACATCGTGCAGTTCGAAGGCTGCCAGCAGGCGTGGGGCAGGGCGCTTTCGAACGCGAAGCTCACGCTCGACGACCTGAGCTTCGTGGAGACCCACGATTGCTTCACCATCGCCGAGCTGATCGAATACGAGGCGATGGGCCTCGCCAAACCCGGCGAAGGCGCCAAGGCGATCGCCGAAGGCTGGACCGAGAAGGACGGCAGGCTGCCGGTCAACCGCTCCGGCGGCCTCAAGGCCAAGGGTCACCCGATCGGCGCCACCGGCGTCTCCATGCACGTGCTGACCGCCATGCAGCTCAAAGGCGAAGCCGGCGCCATGCAGCTCAAGAACGCGAAGCTCGGCGGCATCTTCAACATGGGCGGCGCCGCGGTGGCTAACTATGTCAGTATCCTGGAGCCGTTGCGGTAGCCGTGTCGGACATGGCGGTACCGATTGCTTGGATGACGATGTCGCTGCACGGTGGCTACATTCTCGTCCGTCACCCCGGCCTTGAGCCGGGGTCCATGGTCGGGCTGGGCGCGACCGGATGGATGGACCCCGGAGCAAGTCCGGGGTGACGGGTGGAGATGCTGGTCGACCGCGCATCCCGGCAGCCTGTGACAAGCGATTCGAGCGATCGCAAGAAATCGAAATTGGAGTTCGCCTCGCGATGTTCAAAGCCCTTCTGCTGACCGAGAAAGACGGCAAGGTCACGCCGCAGATCACGCAGCTCGACGAGGAGCGGCTGCCGGACGGCGATGTCACGGTGCGCGTGCAGTATTCCACGCTGAACTACAAGGACGGACTCATCCTCAACGGGCTCGGGCGGCTGGTGCGGAACTATCCGCATGTGCCGGGAGTCGATTTCGCCGGCATGGTCGAGGCCTCGCAGCATCCGCGCTTCAAGCCGAACGACACGGTGATCCTGACCGGCTGGCGCGTCGGCGAGGCGCAGTGGGGCGGCTATGCCGAGCGGGCGCGCGTCAAGGGCGACTGGCTGGTGAAGCTGCCCGCCGACCTCACCGCGCGCAACGCGATGGCGATCGGGACCGCCGGCTTCACCTCGATGCTGTGCGTGATGGCGCTGGAGGCGCATGCGTTGACGCCCGCCGCGGGCGACGTCCTGGTGACAGGCGCGGCGGGCGGCGTCGGCAGCGTCGCGGTTGCGGTGCTGGCGAAGCTCGGCTATCGCGTCGTCGCCTCGACCGGGCGCGCGGACACGCACGACTACTTGAAGGACCTCGGCGCGGCGGAGATCATCGACCGCGCCACGATCGCGCAGCCTTCCGGCAAGCCGCTGGAAAGCGAGCGCTGGGCCGGCTGCATCGATTCGGTCGGCGGCGCGACGCTCGCGGCCGTGCTGCCGCAGATGAAGTACCGCGCCAGCGTCGCGGCGTGCGGCCTCGCCGGCGGCAACAAGCTGGAGACCACCGTCATCCCCTTCATCATCCGCGGCGTGAAGCTGCTCGGCATCGATTCCGTCATGAGCCCGCCCGAGGAGCGCCGGCTGGCGTGGGAGCGCCTCGCGCGCGACCTGCCGCCCGACAAGCTGGAATCCATGATCGTGCCGGCGAAGCTCGAGAATCTGCCCGCGCTCTCGAAACAGATCCTCGACGGCAAGGTGCGTGGCCGCGTCGTGGTCGAGATCGGCGCGTAGCAGCGCTCCCCGACATCGCTCTTTCTCCTCCGTCATCCCGGCCAAGCGAAGCGCGAGCCGGGATCCATTGTGCCGCTCGGCGCCAAGCCCAACCATGGTCCCCGGATCACGCCGCCCGCCGACGAATGTCGGCATTCGCCTCCGGGCGGCTGTCCGGGGTGACGGTAGTGTTGTCGTGCGATTATGCCGTGAGGATCGCTTCTATCCCAGCTCCGCCGACCCCGTGATGCGGTACATGCGCTTCACTTCCGACGCGGGCAGCCGGAACTCGTGGTCGGGATGGAGGCGGCGCACGAAGATGCCGTCATGGGTGCGGCGCAGGAACTGGCGCACTTGGCCGCGGCCGTCCGCCATCTCGATCGCGACGAAGCAGTTGGGCGTGATCGGGCGGTTGGGATTGACGAACAGGAGCTCGCCCGCGAAATAGCGCGGCTGCATGCTCTCGCCGTCGGCGTAGAGCGCAAAGGCGTTGGCGACGCCGCGCAGGTTGGCCGGCCGCTCGACGAACTCCTTGGCGTCGCCCTCGACGAACCAGAAGCCGTCGGAGCCGTCGCGGAACGCGCTGTGCACCGGCAGGTCGCGCAGGCCGGCGGCGGCGTTGAGCGACACCGGCCGCACCGCCGCCGGACCGCTTCGGGCCGGCAGGCTCTGGCTGCCCTCGATCCCCGCAAGCTGCAGCACCGCCCCGCTCGCCACGCCCTGGCGCACGAACATGTCCTCGAGCACGCGGGCCAGTTCGAACGGCAGGTATTTGCGCTTGTAGCGATCCTCGTAGTGCTGGTAGCGGGTGAGGCTCCAGCCCAGCGCATCGGACACCGAGCGCATGGTCAGGCCGGCCTGCTCCCGGAGTTCCTTCAGCCGACGCGCCACTTCCGAGACTTCCGACATCCCGCCACCCGCCTCCAACGCAAACCGCAAAGACCGTAACGCAGTTTACGTTATTCTGGACCCGTGTTCAACCGCGATCCGGCCCGATCAATGGGCCTCGTCGATCATTTTCTTCATCTCCCGGCACTCCGGCGCGCCCTCGTTCTTGCCGGCGCATTTCTGCCGGTACATCGCGGCGCCGACCATCGGGCACTGCTTGATCGCGCTGCGCGCGAGGTCAGCGGGATTGCCCATGAACGGGCTGCCGCCGAACGACACCGGCTTGCCGCTCTTGAGCGAATCCTCGATCTGCTTGCGCGCGTCGACGGTGAGGAAGGAAGCCAGTACCGGGGCCATGCAGGCGCAGGCCTCGTCCAGCTCCGGCGCCTGCATCTGGTACGCGTTCTCGGCGGTGCAGCGGGTGTAGAACGCATCCGCGACCGGGTCGGCTTCCGCTGGCCGCGCGAGCGTCATGCAGGCCGGGATCGCCAGGATCGCGAGGCTCAGGCCCTCGGTCGTTCTCATCGGCGCTCCGGATTCTTGCTCGCGCGCCGACCTTAGCAGGCGACGGCCATGCCGAACATGGCCGCAATATGGCGCGCCTGGCCGCACGGGCGCCATCTTCGCGGGCGATATCGGAACTGGGCACGCGGGGCGCGGGTTACGCCCATGTGCGGACCGGAAGCAGGACGGGGAGAATGGCCATGAACAACGTCTATGCGATCAGCGAGATCATCGGGACTTCGGACAAGAGCATCGAGGACGCCATCGACCAGGCCGTCGCGGTGGCCGGGCAGTCGATCCGCAACCTCGACTGGTTCCAGGTCTCCGAACTGCGCGGCCATATCAAGGACGGCCGTGTGGCGCATTACCAGGTTGCGTTGAAACTCGGCTTCCGCTACGAGGCGAAATCGGGCTAGCCGCGGCCGGCACGACCACCGACCAGGAACGGACAGACTGGATCCTGCATGACAGCACGAGCTGCGCGACGATCGCCACGATGCGTCCTGGCGATCGCCGCACTTGCCGCGACGCTGGGGGCCGGCGCCGCGCGCGCCGAGGACAATGGCCGCTTCGGCATTATCGAAGAGAATGATTCGGCGCCGTTCAACACCGACAAATACTATACGCAAGGGCTGGAGTTCACGTATCTCGGCCCCGATGTCGCCGCGGACAGCGCCTGGATCGCGCCGTTCGATGCGCTCGGCGGGCTCGGTCTGTTCGATGCGGAAGGGGCCGGCGAAGTGTCGCGGCGCTACGAGGTGCTGCTGGGGCAGAGCATGTTCACGCCGGAGGATACCGCGCGCCAGGATCCGGATCCTGACGACCGGCCCTATGCCGGCTGGCTCTATGGCGGCGTCGGGCTGATCCAGGATACCGACCGGCGCCGGCTCGATCATCTGGAGCTAGTGGCAGGCGTCGTCGGGCCTGCGGCGTTCGGCAAGACCACGCAGAACGACTGGCACCAGTACATCGACATCGACAAGTCGCGCGGCTGGGACGAGCAGCTGCACAATGAGCCGGGCCTGGTGCTTTCCTACGAGCGCAAGTGGCGGCTGCTGCAACCCGTGGGCGGCGGCCTCGCGGTCGATGCCATCCCGGAGCTCGGGATCACGGTCGGCAACGTGATGGACTACGCCGAAGCCGGCGGTATGATCCGCTTCGGCAAGAATCTGGAAGCCGACTACGGTCCCTCGCGGGTCCGGCCCGCCTTGTCGGGAACGCCGTATTTCAACAGCGACTATCTGGACGGGCCGTTCGGATTCTATATCTTTGCCGGCGCACAAGGCCGCGCCGTCGCGCGCAACATGTTCCTCGACGGCAACACGTTCCGCGACAGCCGCAGCGTCGACAGCAACGCGTTGGTCGGCGATCTCTCCGGCGGCCTATCGGTATTCTGGGCCGAGGCCGTGAAACTGGATGTGGTTGCCACCTATCGAACCGAAGAGTTCGAGGATCAGGACCACCCGAGCAAGTTCTGGGGAATCAATCTGACGATCGGTTTCTGAAGTTCGATCGCCGCGCTGTAGATCCGGCCGCGCGCTGTCAGCAGAAGCTGTCTGGAATGCGCGGCCGGCCGGAGGAGGGCGGCGGCCGCCGGCGCATGGTCAACATCCGCAGCGCGCGGCGCGTAAGGATAGCCAGATTTCTCAATTTGGAACCCCTGCAAAGGCGCTGGCCCCGGGCTGTGCCGGGGCCTCCATGTCCACCCAATGTCCACCCAAGTCGCCGCCTAGCTGTCGCGCTTCTGCAGCGGATCCTGGCGGGCTTGCCGCTTGGCGGCGGCGCCATGATCCATGCCGCGGTCGCGATCGGGCGTGGAGGCCCGCTCGCTGGGCTGCTGGTTCTGGTCCGGGAACTGCTTGCCCGGCTGGTTGCCGACCGACGGCTGGGCTGGACCGGGATTCGGCGTCTTCCGCTCGCCCATGGGACTCTCCTTGCTGGATGAAGCGTTTCCGTAAACCGGCGGGCGGGGGAAGAGTTCCATCGTCCCGATCGCCTCTTCCGAGGCTCAACTCTTCGCGTCCGCCAGTCCGGCCCGCAGAATGCCGAGCAGCCGCGCGGGGACCGGCTCCTCCATCATGCGCAGGTAGAGCCGCTTGATGTCGGCTTCGAACTCCGGAACGAAGCGCGGCGGCCGCACGCGGATAGGCACGATCTCGGTCGGCCTGGCAGCCAGCCCGCTCACCTCCTTGGTGGACCCCATAGCTTGCACCTCCGTGTTGGCCGGCGGCTCCCGGGTCGGCGTGCAGTGGGCGAACAAACGTCTGACCGATCCCGTTGCAATCAAAATGCGAGAATTGCCGGGCGACCGGGCTCAATCGGGATCGTCCGGCGCGGCGTCGGCGGGATCGCTGCGGCCGCGCCACGGGTCCGGCGCCAGGCGATCGCGGATGAGGTCGTCGAACGACTTCAGCGTGTTCGCCACCCGGTCATAGACCTCCAGGGCGGGGCTGCCTAGGAACAGCTCGATCGCTTCCTCGACGCGCTCGACCGCCCAGATCGCGAAAGTGCCGTCGGCGACCGCGGCCACGACCTCGTCCTCCAGCACCAGGTCGTGGGCGTTGGCCGCCGGCAGCACCACGCCGTGGCGCACGCCCTCCGCACGCTCCCTTGCGGTCACGCGGAAATACCCTTCGACCTTCTCGATCACGTCGCCGACCGCCTGCACCTCGCCGAGCTGGTTGAAGGAGCCGGTCACTGCCAACTCCTGGCGGACCGGCAGGCCGGACAGCGCCGAAATGATCGCGACCAGCTCGCCAACCGAAGCGCTGTCGCCGTCGATGTTGCCGTAGCTCTGCTCGAAGGTGATGGAACAGTCGAACGAGATCGGGTGCCGGCGCGTGAACGTGCCGCGCAGATAGCCTTCCACCACCAGCGCGCCCTTCTGCTGCGTGCGCCCGCCGAGCTCGGTCATGCGCTCGATATTGATGAGGCCGCGATGCCCGACCGAAGCGCGCGCGGTCAGGCGGCTCGGCCGGCCGAAATGGCTGTCGCCCAGCTCGCGGATGGTGAGGGCATTCACTTGGCCGACAACCGCGCCGCTGGTGGCGATGGCGACGTGGCGCCGCCGCATGCTGAGATGGAAGCGCTCTTCCGCGCGCGCCTCGCGCCGATAGCGCGCGCGCCACGCGGCGAGCACCGCATCCGGCTTCAGCCGCTCGCCGGCCACGACGTGCCGGCCGGCTTCATGCAGCAGGTCCTCGATCAGCTCGAAGCGCGAGGAGAGCGAGTCGCGCCGCATCGCCAGCCGCCCCGATAGGCCCAGCAGCAGGCCGACCGCCTCCGGCGTGCACAGGATGCCCTGCCGCGCCGCCATCCGGTCGATCAGGCTGCCGAGGATATTGAGATTGTCGGCCGTCGCCGGCATGTCCGGATCGATGTCGGCCTTGACCTTGAAATGGGTCTTGAAGTCCGGATCGTTGCTGAAGAAGTTGTAGTAGCTGTCCGGCGTTCCCACGATGACGATCTTGGCGTCGAGCGGTATCGGCGCCGGGCGCGGCGTGCCGATCAGCGGCATCCCTCCGCTGCGGTGCGGCTCCTCGATCCGAATCGCGCGGTCGCGCAGCGCCGCCTTCAGGTATGTCCAGACCGTCTCGTCCTTGGCCAGCGGCTCCGCCCGCAGCACCAGGACACCGCCATTGGCGCGATGCAGCGCGCCCGCCCTGATCAGGAGCAGGTCGGTCTCCGACATGCCCTCGACCCGGCGGTACTCGATATAGCCGAACAGGTTCTCGTACGTGGGATTGGGCTCCAGCACCACGCACTCGTCCGCGCGGGAATGATCGACCAGCAGATTGGTGCAGTACTTGGCAGGGAGGCGCTCGCCATCGCCGGCAGGGCGGGCCAGGTTGCGCACGTCGCGGATCATCTCCTCCGTCAGATCGTCGATCCACTCGGACAATCCCGGATAGTCCGCAAACGTCGCGGCGAAGTCGGCCACGTCGCCCTCGATCAGGCTGGCCAGGGTCTGGCGGTCGAGCGCCAGCGCCTGGGCATCCGCGGTTGCGCGCAGTTGGCCGGCCTCGCGCTCGAGCTGGTCGAGCTCGCTCGACAGGCGGTCGCGGTCGCGTTCCCGCTCCGGCGCATCGGCGCTGGTCGCCCGCAGGCGGACCCCTTCGCGGCTCTCCTCGAGCGTGAACCCGACCTCCTGTGCGGCCCGCGCCAGCGCGGCCTGCTTTTCGCCGATCTGCTCGTCCACCGACCGGTAGATGCCTTTCACGCGCTCGCGATGGGCGTCGCTCTCCAGCGCCGCCACCAGCATCGCGCGCAGCCGGCTCACATACCGGCGCAACGCATCGGAGAAGCGCGCGCCGTCGCCGACCGCCAGCCCGAACGCCAGCGGCTGACGCGCGTCGCGGAAGTTCTGGAGGTAGATCCAGTCCTTGCGGGTCGATTGCGCGGCGGTGCGGATCGCGCTGAGATAGGCGACGGTGGCCGACATGCGGCCGGTCCGGTCGTCGCCCAGGACATACACGTTGAACCCGGGGGCATCGATCGACAGCGCCAGATCCAGCGCTTCCCGGGCGCGTGCGTGGCTGCTCAGCGCGAACGTGTCCTCGCTGCCCGGCTCCCAGCGATGGCGCGGAATCCCGATCTCCGCGGCGCGCAAGGCACGCATGGATCCCCCTTTGGGTGAGCCGGCGGGGCGAGCTAGCCCTGGCTCCAAATGGCAAGCACGACAATGAAGCCGATGATGGCGATCACCGTGCCCGCGATCAAGACGATCCGCACATGACCGCTGGTTTCGCCGGAGCGCGATTCCTTCGCGGTCACGGTCACATGGCCCTCTTCCTTCCTCATGCGGCGGAGGCCTCCGCGTCCGCTTCCCGTTGCGTCCCGGGGCGCGTCTCCGGCGGCTTGGCCGGCCGCGCGGCGGCGGCCTGCGCCTGCTCGCGCCGCGCGACGGCGATGTTGGCCTCGAGGAGGCCCGCGAAGCTGCCGCAATCGAATCGGAGCCCGTCGTACTCGACGGCGCTGACGCCGCTCGTGCCGCAGGTCGCGGCGATCGAGTCCGTCAACTGCACTTCGCCGTTGACCGTGGGACGGGCCTTCGCGAGGCGCTCCATGACTTCGGCGGCCAGCACGTAGCGGCCGATCACCGCCAGGTCCGAGGGCGCCGCCGCCGGCTGCGGCTTCTCGACCAGGTCGCGCACGCGGACAATCGGCCCGCTGCACTCGACCGCTACGATGCCGTAGCGTCCGACCTCCGCGCGCGGCACTCTCTTGACCGCGATCGCGGATCCGCCATCGCGGCTGCGGCAGGCGATGAGCTGGGCAAGACAGTTGGGGCCGATCAGCAACTCGTCGGGCAGCAGCACGGCGATGGCCTCGCCGGCCGGCGCGCCGCGCCGGACCGCGTCGCCCAGGCCCAGCGGCTCGCTCTGCTCCACGAACTCGAGCGAGAAGACGGCGGGCGGGGCGTCCCGGTTGCAGCCGGGTAGCGCGTGGCGCTCGGCAAAGTGGTTTCGCAGTGCCTCCTTGCCCGGCGCGGTCACGATCACGACCCGCTCAATGCCCGCCGCCATCGCTTCCTCGATCGCGTAGTCGAGCACCGGGCGATTCCAGACCGGCAGCAGCTCCTTTGGCACGGCGCGCGTCAGCGGAAGCAGGCGTGTGCCCAGCCCGCCGGCTGGGATCACCGCGGTACGAATGCGTGTCGACATCGATAGTCTCCCTGTCGTCGTGCTGAGTTGCGATGCCGCCGATCGGCGAAGCTGACCGCAAGCGCAACGGACATGAATGGTCCGGCCGCACACGACCTTGTGTCGGGAACACACCCCGCTGGCTTTTGTTCCTTGCGCGCCGCCGCGAAAAGGTGCCTGCGGCCCGGAACCATACCGCCTTGCCAGACTTGGTTTTTCGAGCCTGCGACGGCGCCGCCGTCGGCTCGCCACAATCATTGCCGTTGGGAGTACGGTCGGGATGCTGAACGAGGAGCTCAGCCAACTCATCGAGCAGGAGATCCCGCGCCTGCGGCGCTATGCGATGTTCCTCGCCAGGGACCCCGAGAAGGCGGACGATCTGGTCCAGGAATGCTTGGTCCGCGCGATCGACAACATCGACAAGTTCCAGCCGGGGACCAACATCCGCTCCTGGCTGATGACGATCCTGCACAACATCTTCGTCAATGAGACCAAGAAGCGCCGTCCGCTGCTCACGCAGGACGGCGTGATCGAGCGCGCGACACCGGTCGAAGGCGGGCAGGAGGCGCGCCACCAGATGCGCGACGTGCAGCGCGCCTTCGAGGCGCTGAGCTGGCAGCACCGGCAGATCATCTGGTTCATCTGCGTCGAGCAGATGGACTACAACGAGGTGGCGCGCCAGCTGGACGTGCCGGTCGGGACCGTGCGGTCGCGCCTGTGCCGCGCGCGCGAGCACTTGAAGCGTCTCATGGATATCGAGATTCCGGCGGCGTTCGAAGAGATGGGCGAGATCAAGACCCGCGCCCGTTCGCGGTCGGGGATCCCGAGGCGAACGGGGACGCGCGGGTAGGAAAGTCCGGGTCCTACAGGTGGCCGGACAGCAGCGCCACGACCGCCACGATGACCAGAATCGTCAAGAGGCCGCTTGGAGCATATCCCCATGACCGGCTGTAGGGCCACGCCGGCACCGCTCCGATCAGGAGCAGGATCAGAATGATCAGCAACACTGTCCCAAGCATAGCGAGTACCTCCTATGATTGTGGCTTCTGAACGTTCTGGTGGTCGGGTTGGTTCCGGTTGGGGTCGGGGGTGGACGGGCCCCCGCCGGGCTGCGCCGCAGGCTGGTGGGGCGCGACGCCACCTGCCGCGAGGGCCACGTAGTGCTGGTGCAGGCGCTCCAGATCCTTCTCGCTGCGTTCCTCGAGATCGACCAGGCGCGTGTCGGCGGCGTCGAGCGCCCGCAACAGCTCGTCGATCTTGAGATGCATGGCGTGGCTGTCGCGGTTCTGCGTGTTCTGGATCAGGAACACCATCAGGAAGGTCACGATCGTGGTCGAGGTGTTGATCACGAGCTGCCAGGTGTCCGAGTAGCCGGCGAAGGGGCCGAGAGCGCCCCAGACCACGATGGCGAGACAGGCCAATGCGAACGCGCCGGGATGGCCCATCAGGCGGGCAAGGTGATTCGCGGCCCGGTCGAAGAAATTCATGCGCGGCCTTTCGCAGCCCTTCCCTGGCGCCGTTGCACATCTCCAATGTCATTCGCGCGGGGGAGGTTCCACTTCGGGTTCCCGCGGCAACGGCGCGCCCTCGAAGCTGTTGTCGGAGGCGCGGCGCGGCGGGAAGAAGAAGCGATGGAACGGAATGAATCGGATCGTTGGAGCCTGTTCGAGAATCGTCCCGCGCGCGAACGCACGTCACACGTACCGGGAGAACGTCCCGAAGAAACGTCCGAGCGGGAGCTGTATCGGTCGCGCGCTCAACGATCAGGCGAGGCCGGCATCGGAGCGGAGCGCGAGAGATGCTGATCCAATCGGCAGCGGACCCACCGAGCCCGATACCGCCCGCACCACCGCCTCCCGGCGATCCGCCTGCTGACCGCCCTGGCGATCCCGTTCCGCCCCCGGTCCCCGGGCCTGGCCAGCCGCAGCCCGGGCGGCCCGATCAACCGGTCAGCGCGGTGTCGCGGCTCATTCCTTGATGACCGCGCCCGTCTTGGCAGCACCGCTGCCCTTCGAATCGAGCTCCGCACCGAGCGTCTCCGCGGCCGCATGAACTTCGCGGATTTGCTCCGCATTGTTGCCCGGCGGGGCATCGCCCGTCATGTTCTCTTCTGTTGCGACCTGCAGGAGGTGCAAATCGTACTCCCACTGCCGAAGCAGCGTCAGCTTCTGCTCGCGCGAAAGATCGGCGTCCGCAAGCAGAGCCTCTGGAGTCTCAAAGTGCTTGGAGACGTCGCCAACCAACTGGTCGAAGGCATGCTGTTCCATCATCCGCTCCCTTCCTGTTGCGGAAGCCGTGAACATTCCTGGTGATCAACCCGCACCCTCCTGTGAGGTTCCGGCGATGCGGGGGCAACCGATCCGCGGATCATCTGTTCATGGCGTGTCAACCCGGTGACCTTTTGAGGAGACTACGATGAGACGGGCATTGCTTTTGGGCGGGACGCTTGCTGCGATGTTCGGCGCCGCGCCACTGATGGCTGCGGCGGCGGACGATTCCACTGCTGCGGTCAATGCCGGCGCCACCCAGATCGCCGACACCGCCATGAACGCCAACGGCGAAGTCGATGCCGGCAAACTGGTCGGCAAGGAGGTGTACGACGGAAACGGAGACAAGGTCGGCGAGATCGACAGCGTGATGGTCGACCCGAAGGGCAAGGTGACTGCGGTCGTGATCGATGTCAGCGGATGGCTCGAGAGCGAGAAGCTCGTTTCCGTCCCCTGGTCCGACCTGAAAACCGATGCCGACGGGAAGATCATGTCTTCGCTGACCAAGGACAGCGCGAAGGCGGCGACGGCCTATACCTACAAGGACAAGAGCATGCGCGGCCAGGTCCTGACGGAATCGGGCGAGCCCTATGCGGCCGCCAACAATGCGCCGGCCGGCACCACGGAGCCCGCGACTGATTCGACTGCCGCCGCGACCGCGCCCGCGGCCACATCCGCCACGGACACAACCGCCACGGACAATGCGACTGCCGACACCAGCCAGCCGGCGGCCGACTCAGCCGCCGCCGCGACCGCGCCTGCGGCCGCCACGGACACAACCGCCACCGACAACGCGGTTGCCGACACCGCCGCCAGCAAGACCGACAACGCGCTGATGAACGCCGACGGTTCGATGAATGCCAGCAAGCTGATTGGCCTCGACGTCCAAAGCCCGGAAGACAAGAAGGTCGGCGATATCGGCGAGGTCGTGCTGGACAAGGAGGGCAAGGCCCAGGGTGTGGTGGTGGATGTCGGAGGCTTCCTCGGCATCGCGACCCACCCGGTTCTGCTGGACTGGAAGGACGTGACCATCGCCAACCAGGACGGCAAGGCGACGGCGACCGTCAGCCTCACCAAGGACAAATTGGAACAATTGCCGGCCTACGAGAGTTCAAGCAAGTAACCGACCCGCCAGAGGTTGCGGGAGAGCAGGCGGGCTACGGGCCCGCCTGCTTTTGTTTTTGAACCGCGCAAACCGAAGATGAGGAGGCCACGATGGCGAGGCGTGCCAAGGTCAGCAACACGGAACGGGCCTATGACGACCTGGTGGACGAGTTCAGCAACCTGGTCGAAGCCATGGAGGATGTCTTCGCCGCGGCCGCGGAGGATGGCGGCGAGAAGCTGTCCGAGCTGAAGGGGCAGGCGGAGGCGAGCCTCCGGAAGGCGCGGGCGCAGCTCGGCATGGTCGAAAAGAAGGCGCTCGCCAAAGCGCGCAAATTCGCCGCCGATTCGGACGACTATGTGCACGAGAATCCATGGACGGCGATCGGGGTGGGCGCGGGGATCGGGCTCCTGCTGGGCTTGCTGATCGGGCGGAAATGAGCGTCCGGCCGGGCGGGCGAAACCCCATGCCGGCGCGGGCCACCGACGGCATCGTGCGCTCGGCGCGCCGCATGCTCGCGATCCTGGTGAGCATGGCGCGCACGCGCCTCAACCTGCTGGCCATCGAGATCATGCAGGAGAAAAGCCGCCTCTGGCTGCTGCTGATCCTGACCGCGCTGGCCATGCTGTTCGCCTTCATGGCGCTGCTGACGCTGTCTTTGTTCGTGGTCGTCGCGTTCTGGGACGCGAACCGGCTGCTGGCGATCGGGTGCCTGTTCGCATTCTACGTGGCGGCGGTTGTCGTCACGCTGGTCGTGCTGCGGCAGAAATCGAAGATCGGGTCCAATCTGTTCGCCGGGACCCTCGGCGAGCTTGCCAAGGATTCCGCGGCGCTGCAGGACGATCTCGAGACGCAGGATGTGGATTTCGACGTCGAACCGAGGGGCGGACATGGCTAGCGCGCGCGGCGGCATGGCGGAGCTCGATCGCCGCCGGAGCATGTTGCTGGCGCGGGCGGAGCTGGAGCGCCGCGCGATGCGGGACGTGACGGAGGATCTGCAGGACGCCGGCGACGGCGTCGTTCGCCTTGCCGCAACCGGCGTCCGTCTGCTGCGGCAATTCTGGCTGCCCGCCGGCGCCCTGGTGGCCGGCGCCTTGTTCAGGCGCGCGCGTCCGGTGCTGCGTGCGGCGCGGGCCGGGCTCGCTGCGTGGCAGATGGTGCAAATGCTGCGCAACGCGGGCCGGTAGGAGGGGCAACATTTGCCCGGCGCATTTGTTTGCAAAGAGGGCGGCAGGCGAGGCCGTCCTCATCATGGATATTCCACTACATATGAGGAGCCGACCATGAATAAGGATCAGATGCAGGGCAATTGGAAGCAGTTGAAGGGCAAGGTCAAAGAGCAGTGGGGCAAGCTGACCGACAATGATCTCACCGTGGTCGAAGGCAACATGGATCAGCTCGCCGGGCGGGTGCAGGAGCGCTACGGCATCCAGCGCGACGAGGCCGAGAAGCAGATCAAGGAATTCCGTCAGCGGAACGAGGATCTGTGGCCCTAGGCCATCCTGAATGAAACGAGAAACGGCCCGCATCGCGGGCCGTTTTTCTGCGGGATGTTTTTCTGCGGGATGATGTCTAGAACGAGGTTCGCGCGGGTCCGCCTTTTTGCAGGGCGCACACCATGAGGGCAACCAGAAGCGCGATCAGGGAAAGTCCGAACAGGAGCTGTCCGAGGCTGTGGGCGACCGGCGACGACACGCCGAAACCGAGGAAGCCAAAACCGGCTGTCGCGATCAGGAACACAAGGACCCAACGCATGCCAACCTCCCTTGAGAGGAGACACCCCGACGGTTCAGTGAAACAGCAGCCAGATCACGATCAAAAGCGGGATCGGCACCCCTAAAAGCCAAAGCAGGCCGTACCGCATGTCGTCTCCCTTTCCCGGGTCCGAGCCGCGTCATCCCGACGCAGGTGCGGATCGCAGGAGAAACCCCCGGCGACAGGCTTTGTTCCGGTCTGCGCTATGCTGGAGCGTGCGAGCGTGCGGCGGGGCCGGGGGCGGGCTCGGCGGAGCGTTCCGCCGCCGGGCCCGGCCGCGCGGTTTCGAGCTGGAAGACCAGCGTGCTCACGGTGCCGGGCGGCCCGGAGGTGGTGATCTCGCCGCCGAGCTGGCGCGTGAATGCCTCGATCAGGGTCTGTCCCATGCTGCCGGGGAGGTCGTTGGCCGCCGGGCGGTCCGGGAGGCCGACGCCGTCATCGGCGATGACCAGTTTCGCCATCCCGCCGCCCTCGAGCGAAATCCGAACCGCGATGGAGCCGGCCCGCTGGTTGGGAAACGCATGCTTGAAGGAATTGGTGAGGATCTCGGTGGTCAGCAGCGCCAGCGGGACCGCCCGATCGCCCGAAACCCGGATGTTGGGAATCTCGACATTGAGCCGCACGCGGCGCGGCGGCACGCCAGAACCGTCCTGCAGCAGGCTGCAGAGGTTGGTCATGAACGGGTTGAGGTCGACCTCCTGCATATCCTGGCTCTCGTAGAGGTGCCGGTGCACCAGCGCCAGCGCATTGATGCGCATCTGCACGTCGGTGAACGCCTGCCTGACCGCATCGCCACGCGGGATGCGCGCATAGAGGTTCAGCAGGCTGGTGACGGTCTGCAGGTTGTTCTTCACGCGGTGGTGGATCTCGCGCAGCATCATCTGCTTCTGCGCCAGCGACTGGCGCAGATCGGCTTCACGCTCGTCGAGCAGGATCGCCATTTCCCGCAAGGTCTCCGCAAGAGTGCGGAACTCGGTCGGCGCGCCTTCGAACTCGCGCCGCACCGAAAGATCGCCGACGCTCATGGAAGCCGCGGCCTCCGTAAGCCTGCCGATCCATCGGGTGACGAGCACGCGCGTGCCGATCAGCGCGGCTGCCATCGCGGCGACCGAAACGAACACCAACACGCCGATCTGGATCAGCAGCGAGGTGCGCAGCGGATCGATCAGGCGGCCGGTGGGCTGGCCGAGCAGGACGATCAGCGCGTCATCGCCGATGATGTTGGCGGCGTAATTGCGCTCGATCCCGTCCTGCCCGATCGAATCGAACGTGTGGACGTGGCCTTTCACGACCTCCTGGATCATCTCGGATTCCGGCAGGCCGGCCTGCGAATCGATGCCCTGCGCGTTCGGTCCCACCAGGACATGGCCGGTGCGGTCGAGCAGATAGACCATGGCGTCCGGCGGCAGGCCGGGTTCCTGCCCGATCGCCGACAGCCATTCCAGACGGATGGCGAGCGAGAGGACGCCGACGACCGCCCTCTGTCCGTTCAGTACCGGCGCGGCATAGACGATGACCCCTTCGCGCAGGTGCGCGGGGTAGAGATAGCCGCTGACCGTGGCGCGCCGCGACTGCATCGCCGACTTGAACCAATCGGCGTCGGCGGCGTTGGACGTGGGGGCGCTCGCATCCGACTGGCACACCGCCTCGGCCTTGGCGTTGCGCAGGACGGCGATCGCATACGCGGGATAGGGGCGGATCGCCGTCTCGAGCAGCTCGGCGCACTCCGACCCGCGCGAGGGCATCGCCGCGACCGCCGCGATGACGGGCGGCTGGTGGGCCAGGTTCTGGATGATGCGGTTGGACTGCCACAGGAGGTTGGTCTCGTAGTTCGACGCCAGGATCGAGAAGCGCACGGTGGATTCGTGAGCCTGGCGGAGCTGATCGTAGTAGCGGTCGATCGCCGCGACGATGCCGAAGGTGCTGGGAACGACGAGTACGATCGCGAACAGAAGGATCAGCCGGTGGCGAAGTGGCTGGAGAAGCTGGCCGAACATCAGTGGCGGATCTCCCGGTTCATCCGCCCGGAACCGCGGGGGCGCGCGGTTCGCCGCGCCCCCGGACCAGGCGAACGGCCGGCCTAGACAGCCTGGCGGCTTTGTCGAGGCTGGCCGAAGAAGGACAAGGCCTGGGAGATTGTAACCTTAAGCGTGTCCGGTTCGAATGGTTTGGTGACAAGGTAGGTCGGTTCCGGCCGCTCCCCGGTCAACAGGCGCTCCGGATAGGCGGTCACGAAGATGACCGGCACTTTCATCGAATCCAGGATCTCCTTGACGGCGGTGAGGCCGGAGCCGCCGGGGCCGAGGTCGATGTCGGCGAGCACCAGCCCGGGCTGGCTCTTCTGCGCCAAGCGCACCGCCTCGATCTGGCTGGAGGCGATGCCGATGACCGAATGGCCCATGTCGCGCACCAGCCCGACGATGTCGAGCGCGATCACCGGTTCGTCCTCGATCACCAGGATGGACGTCGCCATCTGCTCGTTCACCGAGGACCAGGCGGAGGCCAGCAACTCGGCGCCATCCTCATGGGCCAAACCGAGAATCTGCGACGCGTCCTGGACCGAGAAGCCTTCGAGCGTCGTCAGCAGGAGCATCTGGCGCTCGGACACCGGCAAGGCCTGGAGGCGCGCCTCGACCGACAGGTCGCTCGGCTCGCTGCCGCTCTCGTCCTGGCTGTGAATGCCGGCGCGCGACCAGACGTCGTGGAAGAGGCGGAACAATTGGAGGCGGACATCACCCGTGCCAGCGATGCGATCCGGCTCTTGAAGCAGATCTTCAAGGCAGATGCGGACATAGGTATCGCCGGTTTGCTGGGAACCGAGGAGCGCCCTGGCATAGCGGCGCAGATAACGAAGATTCTCGACGATCTTCTCGGATACGTCTGGCATGGGTCCCTCTCTCGCCACCCGTTAATTTTTTTGTTCCCAAAGGAACCCCCAGCGCGCCTTAAGGGTTCCCATGAGCAGAAAAAAACTGCGGCTAGTGCATAGCTCCATATTCCTATAGCCCGGGGTTTGCAGGAACATGGGGTAGCATCTAAAGATCGACCCGGCGACAAGATCGGCTTGGGGGCGGCGCAATCCGCGCCGGGAGCGGCCAACGTGAGCAAAGATGAAAAAGACAAGCGTGTGAAGAGCAATTCGATGCAATCTCAAGAACTGGGGACGGGGCCGACGGGCCGCCGAGCGCCGGCTGTGCTTGACCGCTGGTTCGATGCCCAGTTGGGACGGCTTTATTCCGACGTGGCGGCGGAGCCGGTGCCGGTTGAAATGCTGCAACTGATCAGCAAGCTGAAGAAGCCGAAACAACCCGGGTCGTGACCCCGCCGGTCGACCAGCCCCACAACAAGCTAGGAAGGAAGGCATGGAGGAACCGGCATTCGATCGCATGTCGGCGGAACTGCAATCGGCGTTGCTGGACGTGTTGCCGCATCTGCGCGCATTCGCCCGCTCGCTGACGCGCAACCGTGACCAGGCCGACGACCTCGTCAACGATGCGATCGTGCGGGCGATCAGCGCTTCCCGGCAATTCACGCCCGGCACCAATTTCAAGGCGTGGATCTTCACGATTCTGCGCAACCTGTTCTACAACGAGGGGCGCAAGCGCCATTCCAAGTTCACCTCGATCGACGACCTCACGGTCAACGAGCCGTCGATCAACGCCTCCCAGGAAGCCAGCCTGGAGTTCTGCGATTTCCGCCGGGCGTTCTGGCAGCTCAATCCCGACCAGCGCGAAGTCCTGATCCTGGTGGGCGCCAGCGGCCTCAGCTACGAGGAAGCGGCCGCCGTCTGCGGTTGCCGCGTCGGCACGATCAAGAGCCGCGTGTCGCGGGCGCGCGCCGACCTCAAGCACATGCTCGACGACGGCACGCTGGCCACGGTGCGCGCCGACATCGCGCCGGTCAGCGGCAGCGGCCTCGCGGAGGCGCTCAATCCGGCGCTGCCGGGCGCAGCCTCGTTCAAGCGCGCGCGGCGATAGCGCCAAACCTTCCGACCGGATTGCACACCTGCGCGGCAAGATCGACTATCCGCGGCTGCGACCTCACGGCGTTCCAGGATTGGCCAGCAGCCGGAGTTCGAGGGCGAGGCGGATGACGCGGCCGAGCGCGGCATCGCCCTGGGCATGGCATTGCGCGGCGGCCAGCCCAAGCGAGGAACCCGCGCCGGCCGCCGCCAGGAACAGCGCGGCTGCGGTATCGATCTCCCGCGCCAGCAGGCTGTGCTCGGGCCGGCAGACCAGGAGCGCATGGGACCGCGGCGCCATGTCGATCGCCGTCAAATCCGCCTCCGGCTTCCGGTGCGCCTTCCAGAGCTCCAGCACTGGCGCCGTGACCGCAACGACGCGCGCATGCCGCGCCAGGCGGACCGGGACCGCATCGAGGCGCTCCGGCTCCAGGCCCGCGAGGCTGTCCGCCGACACATACTCTTCCGCCGGCGCATGGCAGGCCGCGACCCGCGCGAACTCGAAGCGCGCCACGTCCGCGACATAGGGCACGGCGGCAAGCTCCGGCAGGGCCTGCAGATAATCCGGAAACGCGGCGCCGTATTCGAACAGGCAGGGCCGCTGCGGCGGATGAGCCAACGCAAAGCGATACGCCGCCTGCTCGAAGAATCCATTCCCGACCAGTCGGAGCGTCACCGGAAAATTGGCTTTCAGCGCCGCTCGCAGGCTGATCAGGAAGTTGTTGCGATGGATGCCGAGACGCTCCGATGCGTCGAAGGCGTCGGCGACGATCGCCGGCGCGACGGCGGCGCTGTTCCCGCTGAGCAGGTAGTCGCGGTAGGCCGCCTGGAGCCGTGCGAGAATCATGCCGCGCTCCGCGCCGCGGCCTCGATGCGCGTCCGAGCCTTGGCGGCCTCCGCCAGCAAAGTCTGGAGCGGCGGCAGTGCGCTGTCCCACTCGATCAGCGTCGGCCTTGGTCCGATCAGCGCCAGCGTCCGCTCGTAGAGCGCCCAGACCGGGTCCGAGACCGGCGAGCCGTGATCGTCGATGCGGATTGCGCGGTCGCCGATCCGGCGCAGATGATGACCCGACAGGTGGATCTCGCCGATCGGCAGGCCGGCGATCGCGGCCAGATAGGCATGCGCGTCGTAGCCGTGGTTTTCGGCGGAGACGAACACGTTGTTCACGTCCAGCAGGAGGCCGCAGCCACAGCGCCCGCACAACTCGGCCAGGAATTGCGGCTCCGCCCGGTCGGATTGCACATGACGCAGATAGGTGGACGGGTTCTCCACCATCACGGGCCGGCCGACGGCTTCCTGGAACCGCATGACATTGCGCGCGATGACCGCGAGCGATTCCTCGTCATAGGGAAGGGGCAGCAGGTCGTTGAAATAGACGCCGCCCGTCACGCTCCAGGACACATGATCCGAAATCGCCGCCGGTTCGATGCGCCGGACCAGGGCGGCGACGCGTGCCAGGTGATCCTCGTCCAGCCCCTCGGCCGAGCCCAGCGACAGGCCGACGCCATGCAGGCTGATCGCATGGCGGTCGCGCAAGGATTCGAGCAGCGCCAGTGTCGCGCCGCCGCCGAGGAAATTCTCTGTATGCACTTCCAGCCACGGAACGGCCGGCTGCTGCGCCGCAACCTGGTCGTGATGCGGCGCGCGCAGGCCGATGCCGGCCGCCACGGGCAGATGCGAACAGGAGGGCAGGGCGGCGCGGTGCATTGTTTCACCCGCCGTCGAAGAAGCCGCCGGCGGAGATCGGGGCCGGATGCTCGGCGCCGCCCCAGATGATGAGGGGCCGCAGCCAAGCCAACTCTGCCTTGTCGTCATAGCGGATGGCACCGTCCTCCGCCATCGACACGCCGAGCCGGCGCCAAAGTTGATCGAGGTCCATCGCCGAACCTTTCTCGATGTGCTGCCGGGCGAGCGTCGAAATCACGGGCTTGCCGAGCATCTCATCGCAGCGCCCGAGAAATTCCATGGTCTCCCATTTGTGCGTGACGTCGCCGCCTTCGGCAAGCACCGTGCGCAGGCAGTCGCTGAAGCCGATCTTGCCGTTGCTGGTCTTCAAGGATTCGATCTCGGCCATCAGCACGAACAGTGCGCCGCCCCAATAGATTCCCCCGCGCCCGGCGTTCTCCAGCCCGATGTCGGTCATGGCGGGCATGCCGCGCGGCATCGAGCCTATCCATTCGCGCCAAACGTCGTCCTCCGATTTCCAGCCGGCGCGGGCGCGCAGCACCGGCTCATAGAATGTCGCGAACCCCTCGTTGAGCCAGGCGCCGCTATCGCGCATCAGAGGCGAGCCGAGATGGATGAATTCGTGCACCAGCACCCAGTCGTCATAGAGCTGCCGGGGCGTTGCCTGCTCGCCCACCAGCACGGTGACGACCGCCCCGCCAAGCGAGAGCACGCGTCCGAACGGCACGCCATCGCGCGGGCTCGGCACCAGGATCGCCAGGCCGCCCTTTGCCGGAGAGCGTCCCCAGAACCGGCGATTGGCCTCGGCGACAGCCGACACCCAGACGGCAAGCCGCTCCGGCGCGATCTTGAATGAGCCTGGGGGGATGGCGAGCGTCAGTTCGGGATCGCCCGCGACAGCGTGACCCTTCACATCGCCGAGGATCAGCGGCCCGGCCTCGTCGAGCCGCAACAAGGGCACCTGGTAGTAGCCATCCTGGTTGGCCCTCAGAGCTGTGAGGATGCTGCCGCCTGCCGGGAATCTGAAGCGGAAGCGCAGCATGACTGCGCGTTGGGTATCTGGCAGAGGCAGAAGAAAACCCGGCGTCACCAGCACCGCCTCGCCGAACGGCATGGCGGATCCCATGTTGTCCTCGCTTCTCGCGAGCGTGCCAAGCTCGTACGTGAAGCGTCCCTTGCCGTCCTTGTATCCGTTGGGATCGGTCCACCAATGGTCGCGGTTACCGAGCGCGGTGAACTTGGCAACCTTCAGCGCGGGGTCGCAGGCGGCGGAAATCTCGAGTTTGGCCGCATGGAAATCGAGCACCGTCACGTCGTAGTCACACGTCGGGTCGTCGGCGTACGCAGGCAGCGCGGCAAACAGGGCCGCGACCGCGAAACCCGGGATACTACACCGCAGAACCCGGCCCATCATGTTCGACGGCCGCAACGATGCCCCATTCCAGCCAGCCTTGCAGGATCTGCGCGGCGCGCAGCGGCCCGGCCTCCTGATCCAGTGCGCGGGCGACCAGCTCGCACATGTCGCCGAAGGTGGCGCCGTCCTGCATTGCTTGCATCGCCTGATGCTCGGGCAGGTCGGTGGCGCGAAACTTCACGTCATGCCCGATGCGCCAGACCATCAGCGCGCGCTCGCACCGGGCCGCGCGATCCAAGGCCGCGCCGGGATTCGCCAGCAGGCGTGGCCGCGCCTCGTCGACCGGCGTCGTGATGCGGAACGAATCCAGCGTCGGGTGGAACCGGAGACGGACGCTGCCCCAGAATTCCGGCGGGACGCCGGCGAGGTCGGCAAGAGCCGCCGTCGGCGCATCCGGCGCATCGAACGCGAAGGCCAAGGCCCAATCGAAGCGCGCCATGTCTGCGAGCCAGGGATCGTCGCGATGCGGCACCTCGGCCGCCAGGAACCCGGCAAGGTCGCGTCCGGCCCAGCGGATCGAGCGATGCCGCGACGGATGCTTCGCGATGTAGGCGCGCGCCATGCGGTCGAAAGCCTGGCCGCCCATCAGCGCCTTCAGCCCGGAAAAATCCACGCCCAGCGATTCGGCCAGCCGCGACCGATAGGCGTTGCGGTAGATTTCGAACATCGCCGCGGCATCCTCGCGCGCATTGCCGCGCACGCGATCGAGGATGTCCCGCGAGCGGCCGAGCAGGCCGTCCTGGAACAGGCGTTCGGCCCGCGCGAGGTCCATCACGCCACCTGCGCCGTCCGCTCGAGCGCCGCCGCGGCGACTGCGCGCGCGTGGGCGAGTTCCGCGGTCAGCTCTTCGAGCGGCGGAATCTTGTCATCGCGCTCGATCATGGTGGCGACGGCACCCAACCGCCGGATCGCATGGCCGTAGAGCCGCCACACATCGGGCGCGACCGGATGGTCGTGGGTGTCGATGATGTAGGTCCTGTTGTGCTCATGCCCGGCGAGGTGGATATAGGCGACCGCTTCCCGCGGGATCGCATCGATGTAGTCGGTCGCCGGGAAATCGTGGTTGAAGGCGCTGACATGGACGTTGTTGACATCCAGCAGCAGCTTGCAGCCGCTGCGCCGCGCGACCTCCGCCAGGAATTCCCATTCCGGCATCGCATCCTGCGCGAAGGTGACATAGGTCGAGGCGTTCTCCAGCGCGATCGCGCGGCCGAGGAACGATTGCACCCGGTCGACCCGCGCGGAGACATGCGCCAGCGCCTCTTCGGTGAGCGGTAGAGGCAGCAGGTCATGCATGTTGATCCCGGCGACGCCGGTCCAGCACAGATGATCGGAGATGATCGCCGGCTCCACGCGCGCCGCCAGGTGCTTCAGGCGCGCGAGATAATCCATGTCGAGCGCGTCGGTCGAGCCGATGGACAGCGACACGCCGTGCATGACGATGGGATAGCGTTCGCGCACCGCCATCAGGGTGGCGAGCGGCCGGCCGCCATCGACCATGTAGTTCTCCGACAGGATCTCGAACCAGTCGACCGCGCCCGCGATCTCCGGCGCCCCGTTCAGGATGGCGGGATAGTGCTGCGGCCTCAAGCCCAGGCCGAAGCCGAGGGACGTGACATCGGACGCGCTCGGGCGCTCTGCCATGCTGCGGTGCCTGCGGACTTGGAGCGCCGGAACGAAACGGGCGCCGGTGTCGATCCTAGCAGAACGCGGATCAGCCGCCGATCACCGTGCCGCCGGCGGCCGTGCACGCCTCGGCGCTGGACTGCTCGATCCAGCCCTGGCCCTTGCAGGCATTCTGGCCCTTGCAGGCATTGCTGGCGGACTTGCAGGAGCTTTGGCCCTTGCAGGCGTTGATGCCCGCGCAATGGACGCTGTCGGCGCTGGCGGGCGCGGACGTGAGGCTGACAGCGCCCCCCAACAGCATGGCTGCGGCGGTGGCGGCCAGAGTCGCGCCCGTGACCCTGCGAATCGAAGTCATGGAACTTCCTCCTGGGCTCAGGTTTTCGTCTGTTGCAGCTACCGGAGACGGTAGCTTTTCCATCGGTTGGGACTAAATCATCTTTCTGTGAAAAGGTTAATAACGCGACGGTTGCACCCGCGGAGGAGGGCCTATATGTAAAAGCATCCCGCAACTAGGACAACACAACTGTCTTATGGGACCGTCCGGGCCCGGAGCTCCGAAAAGGCCATGACTCATCTCGACCGGCTGGAAGCGCAAAGCGTCTACATCCTGCGCGAAGCCTTCAATCGCATCGACAGGCTGGCCATGCTGTGGTCCATGGGCAAGGACAGCAACGTCATCGTCTGGCTGATGAAAAAGGCGTTCTTCGGCCACGTGCCGTTCCCGGTGCTGCATATCGACACCGAAAAGAAGTTTCCCGAGATGTACGCCTTCCGCGAGCGGTATGCGTCCGAATGGGAGCTGAACCTGATCGTGGAAAAGTGCCCGCCGGTCGAGGAGGTGGATCAGACGCTGCCGCCCGCCGCGCGATCCGGCGAGCGCAAGACCCTCGGCTTGCGCAAGGTGATCCAGCGCTATGGGTTCAACGGCATCATCGCCGGCATCCGGCGCGACGAGGAGAGCGTGCGCGCCAAGGAGCGGGTGTTCAGCCCGCGCGGCGAAAGCGGCCAATGGGACTTCCGCGACCAGCCGCCGGAATTCTGGGACTACTTCAACACCGACTTTCCCCCGGGCACCCATCTGCGCGTCCATCCGCTGCTGCATTGGACCGAGATGGACATCTGGCGCTACATCGCGCGCGAGAACATCCCGGTGGTCGAGCTGTATTTCGCGAAGAACGGCAAGCGCTACCGCTCGCTCGGCGATCATGACATCACCTTCCCGATCGAAAGCAGCGCGAACACCGTCGAGGAGATCATCGTCGAACTGGCGGCGACCCGCGCGCCGGAGCGCGCCGGACGCGCCATGGACCGCGAAACCGAGGATGCGTTCGAACGGCTGCGCGCCGCGGGCTACATGTGAGCGGCGGGGCAGCGATGAGCAGTGAACGCGACCTGATGCGCATCGTGATCGTCGGCCATGTCGACCATGGCAAGTCGACGCTGGTCGGCCGGCTGTTCCACGACACCGGCTCGCTGCCCGAGGGCAAGCTGGAGCAGATCAAGGCGATGTGCGAGCGGCGCGGCATGCCGTTCGAATGGGCCTTCCTGATGGATGCCTTCCAGTCGGAGCGCGACCAGGGCATCACCATCGATACCGCCCAGATCTGGTTCAAGACGCCGAAACGCGACTACGTGATCATCGACGCGCCGGGACACCGCGAATTCATCAAGAACATGATCACCGGCGCGTCCAGCGCCGAGGCCGCGATCATGCTGATCGACGCCAGCCAGGGCGTGCAGCAGCAATCGCGCACCCATGCCTTCCTGCTGAACCTGCTGGGCATCCGCCAGATCATCGTGGTGGTGAACAAGATGGACCTGGCCGGCTGCGCGGAACCGACTTTCGCGGCGATCCGCGAAGAGTATGTCCGCTATCTGGGCGACATCGGGATCGTGCCGACCTTCGTCATTCCCGCCGTGGCGCGGGACGGCGACAACCTGGTCCACAAATCGGAGCGCATGGACTGGTACCGGGATGCGACCCTGATCGCCGCGCTCGATTCGTTCCGCAGCCAGGGCGAACTGGCCGGCCTGCCGCTGCGCCTGCCGATCCAGGACGTCTACAAGTTCGACGACCGGCGGATCCTGGCGGGCCGGATCGCCAGCGGGCGTCTCAAGGTCGGCGACCGGCTGCTGTTCTCGCCGTCCAACAAGCTGGCGCGCGTCAAGTCGATCGAGGCCTGGAGCGCCGCCGCGCCGGAGCGTGCGGGTCCGGGGGAATCGATCGGGATCACGACCGACGAACAGCTTTTCATCGAGCGCGGCGAGGTCGCGAGCCACGAGGACGATGCGCCGATCGAAAGCAACGTGTTCCGCGGCCGCCTGTTCTGGCTCGGCCGCAAGCCGCTGGTGCGGGGCGATGCCTACCGGCTGCGGCTGCAGAGCCGGGATGTGCAGGTGATCGTCGAGGCGATCGACGCGATCTACGATCCGGAAGTCCTCGCGCAGCGGCCGGCCGACAAGGTCGAGCGCAACGAGATCGCCGACGTGGTGCTGCGCTCCTACGCCATGCTGGCGCTTGACGAGGCGGAGCACAACCCGCGCACCGGGCGATTCGTGCTCAGCGACGGCGCCAACATCGTCGCCGGCGGCACCATCAGCATGCGCGACTATCCCGACCAGCGGAACCTGATCACGATCAGGTCGACCAACGTCAGGGCGGAGGCGCATCGCATCACCAACGGCCAGCGCATCACGCGCAACGGCCACAAGGGCGGCGTGCTGTGGTTCACTGGCCTTTCGGGCGCCGGCAAGTCGACCATCGCCATGGCGGTGGAGCAGGAATTGTTCCGCCGCGGCTACCAGGCTTACGTGCTGGATGGGGACAACGTGCGTCGCGGACTCAATGCGAACCTGTCGTTCTCGCCGGAGGATCGCGCCGAGAACATCCGGCGCGTGGGCGAAGTCGCGGCCTTGTTCGCCGATTCGGGCCAGATCGTCGTCACCGCCTTCATCTCGCCCTACCGCTCCGACCGCGAGCGCGCGCGCGGCGCCGCGGGCGACGGATTCCACGAGATCTATATCAAGGCCAGCCTCGCCACCTGCGAGCAGCGCGATCCCAAGGGCCTCTATCGCCGCGCGCGCAGCGGCGAGATCGCGGAATTCACCGGCGTGACCGCGCCCTATGAACTGCCGGAATCGCCGGAACTTACCATCGATACCGATCGTCTCTCGATCGAGGAAAGCGTTGCGGCGGTGCTCGACTATGTCGACCGCAACTTCCGCAAGACCGCATAAATCCAACGTTTCCCGCTGTGCCCAAAAAGCGACTCACTATGCTGTAATGTCACACAATTTTGTGGTGGCATATTAAGCTTGCGCCGTTGGATTTCGCTGCATAAGGTTCCTGCCAATGACCAGCTCGCGGGATGGTTGGTATGGTTAATGCAAACCGTAACCTCGCGGCATTTAGGGTGGCCAAGGGCATAGATTGCCGGTGTGATGCTTGCCGCTCCCTGGGTGGGTGGACCCCAAGGAGTCGCGCTGATTGTTGTTCGATGCTTCATCCTGTTTGGGGGTATGGCAGCGATGAAAGACCTGAGGTCGGGGATTGGCGAATTCGTTCGCCGGTGGTTCGCGCCGCGCGAGATCATCGTCCGTACCAGCGGACGCATCCAGTTCATATGCCTGTCCACGCGCGCGCAATTGATCGCCGCCATGATGCTCGGCGGCGTCGTCCTGGGGGCGCTCGGCGCCTCGATCAATCTGGCGGTCGAGCAGCTTCACCAGTATTCCCGCGACATCGCGGTCCGTCAGGCGGAATCGGCCTATAACGCGCTGCTGACCGCGTTCGGCGACTACGTCGAGCGGGCGGGCGACAGCATCGCGGCGGCGGATGCGGAAGTCGCGGCGCTCGCCGCGCGCACCGACCCCGCGCACGGCTCGCTGCCGCCGATCTCGCAATCCGACAGCATACTGGCCAGCATGGCAGGCCGCGGCGACGCGACGCTGAAATCGGCGCTGCGCGACCGGCTGGCCACGTTCGAGACCGATCTGCGGACCGTGTCGGACCGCAACAAGCTGCTGGTCGGCGAGCTGTCCGGCCTGAAGCGCGATCTGCAGCAGGCGCAGAGCGACCGCGACCGCGCGATCGAGGCGCGCGAAGCCAAGGCCGCGCAGCTTGCCGAGCAACTCAACAAGTCCCGCCTGCTCGGCAATCGCGGCGATGCGCTGCAACAGGAGCTGGCGGAGGCGACGGCGCGCGGCGCAGGCGCTGAAACCCGGATCAACGGGCTGACCGCCAAAGTGGGCGAGCTGGAAGCGCAGATCCAGGAGACCGAGCGCCATGCCGGCGACATCGAGCAGCAGGCGCGCCAGCTGACGGTCGCGCTGAATGCCGCGATCGACCAGCGCAACCGGCTGCAGAACGAGCGCGCGAAGATGGCGGGCACGGTGGGCGACCTGCAGCAGGAGCTGACGTCGCTGCAGGAGAGTCAGGCCGACTTCGTCGCCAACCTCGCCGAGCGCGCGCGCGACAACATCGATGTGATGGAAAAGACGGTGGCGATGACCGGCCTCGATGTCGACAAGCTGCTGCAGAGCGTGGCGGACGAGAATTCCGGCCAGGGCGGCCCCTTCATCCCGGCCCCGCCGCCGAGCGCTGCCGATGACGGCGGCGGGCAGAAGCTGATGGCGAGCGTCGCCACCCTGGGCGACCAGGTGGATCGCTGGGAAAAGCTGCAACTCGTCCTGCGCTCGCTGCCGCTGACCGCGCCGATCGACAGCTACTACATCTCCAGCGGCTTCGGGTCGCGCACCGACCCATTCAATGGCCAGCGGGCGACCCACGAAGGCCTCGACATGGTGAGCAAGCTGCGCTCCGAGGTGCTGGCGACGGCGCCCGGAACAGTCATATTCGCCGGCTGGAAGGGCGGCTATGGCCGGGCCGTGGAGATCGACCATGGCCTTGGCATCGTCACCCGCTACGCCCACCTCTACGCCATTAACGTGAAAGTAGGAGATGTGGTCGACTATCGGCAGGTGATCGGCAAGCTCGGAAGCTCGGGCCGATCCTCCGGGCCGCACGTCCATTTCGAAGTCCGCTACAATGGCCGTCCGCTCGATCCCATGGCTTTCCTGAAGGCGGGTCGATATGTTTTCAAAGGCTAATAAACCGGGTCAGGCCGCTACGGGCGACAGCCCGCGTTCCAGCTCGAAGAATTCCGTGCCATCCATCATCAGCGCCGATCTGCGCATCAACGGCGATCTCGTCTGCAGCGGCGACGTGCAGGTCGACGGCTGGGTCGAGGGCGACATCCAGAGCCGCAACATCGTGATCGGCGAAGGCGCCACCGTGAATGGCGGGCTGCAGGCCGAGAGCGTGCGGATCTGCGGCGTGGTGAAGGGGCAGATCAAGGCCGAAACCGTGGTGCTGGAGAAGACCGCCAGGGTCACCGGCGATATCCTGCACAAGAGCCTTGCGATCGAGCAGGGCGCCTCGCTCGAAGGCATGTGCAAGCGGCTGGAGGCGCCCGCGGCGGCGCAGCCCGCCCGGACCCCGCCGTCGACGATTGCGGCCAACGAGGCGCCGTCCACGTCGGCTCCGGAGCTGAAGCCGCTCGACAAGATCGCCGCGATCCGCTAGCCGGGCGCCGGCCTTTCGGCCGGCCGGTCGTCAGTCCGCGTCCTGCAACGCCTTGCGCAGCAGGTCGTCGTCGATGTTGCCGCCGGAACAGACGACGACGATGTTGCGCGCGTCCTTGGGCGTGCGGCCCCGCAAGGCGGCGGCGAGGGCGATGGCGCCGCCGGGCTCCACCACCAGCTTCAGCCGCCGCGCGGCGAAGCCGACGGCGTGGAGCGCCTCCTCGTCGTTCGCGGTCAATCCGCCCGACAGCAGGGTGCGGTTGATGGCGAAGGTGATCTCGCCCGGCGTCTTGGACAGCAGGGCATCGCAGATCGACTTCTCGCTGCCCGCATTCTCCAACCGTCTGCCGGCCTGGAGGGAGCGCGCGGTGTCGTCAAAGCGCGCCGGCTCGCAGGCGAACACGCGCGCGTCGGGATGGCGGGCCTTGACCGCGGTCGCGATGCCGGAGATGAGGCCGCCGCCGCTGCACGGCGCCAGCACCACGTCCGGCGCGAGGCCCAGCCGCGCGAGGTCATCCGAGATCTCCAGGCCGATCGTGCCCTGGCCGGCGATGATGGCGGGATCGTCGTAGGGCGGCACGAGGATATAGCCCTTGTCGTGCGCGACCGCCCGCGCGATCGCCTCGCGGTCCTCCGTGTAGCGGTCGTAGAGCTTCACCTCGGCGCCGAGCGCGCGGGTGTTGGCGAGCTTGATGCGCGGCGCATCCTCCGGCATCACGATGATCGCCGGCACGCCGAGCTGCCCGGCCGCGGCGGCGACGCCCTGGGCATGGTTGCCGGAGGAGAAGGCGACGACGCCGGGGATGTTGCCGCGCTCCTGCGCCGACTTGATCTTGTTGTAGGCGCCCCGGAACTTGAACGAGCCGGTCACCTGCAGGCATTCCGCCTTGACGAAGACCCGTGTGCCGAGGCGCCGATCGAGTTCGGCGAAGCCGAGCAGGGGCGTGCGCTGGGCGTGGTTGCTGAGCCGGCGCGCCGCATTCTCGACGTCTGCGAGGGCCGGGACCGCGGGGGAAGCCGCGTCAATATTTGACGGCAATGCCAAGGTCCTGTGCTATCCGCAGGTTCGCGGCGTTGTTGTTGAGGCGCGCGCGATAGACCTGGGTGTTCTCGATGATGCGCATGACATAGTTGCGCGTCTCATCGAACGGGATTGATTCGATCCAGTCAACCATATCCGTCGTGCGCTGGCGCGGGTCGCCATATGTATCGATCCAATCCTGCACCCGGTTCGGGCCGGCGTTGTAGGCGGCCGCCGCCAGCACGTAGGAACCACCGAAGCGGCTCAGCAGCTCGTCGAGATAGGCGCGGCCCAGCGTGATGTTGTAGCCGGCGTCGGTCGACAGGCGCTTCTTGGCGTATTTGATGCCGACCTGCTTCGCCACCCCCTTGGCGGTCCCGGGCAGCAGCTGCATGAGGCCGCGCGCGCCCGCATTGGACAGGGCACCGACCTCGAACGCGCTTTCCTGGCGGATGATGCCGAGGACAAGAGCCGGCTCCGGCTCTTTTCCACCCGGCAGCTTGATGACGGGATAGAGGTAGTCGATCATCTCCGTGCCGCGGGTGCGCGCTTCCTTGGCGACCGAGACCGCGAAGTCCTTGCGGTTGATTTCCACGCCCAGCGCCGCGATCAGCTGGTATTCGGCGGGACGGGAGCTCAGCTCCATCAGCTTGGCGAGGAAGAGCCGCGTGCGGTCGCCTTCGCCGAGCGCCGTCAGCATGCGCACCACGCGCACCAGCTCGCGCTTGTCGAACAGCGCCTTTTCCTGTGCGGTCGGCTTGGGCGTCCCGGCGAGGTGCAGGCCGCGCCCGTCGTTGAGCTGCACGGCCGCCAGTTGCCCATAGAAGGTGGTGATGCCCTTGGCCGCCGTGCGGTACCAGTCGTGCGCCTTGGCCAGGTCGCCCATCTGCTCCGCCGCCCGCCCGGCCCAATAGGCGCCGCGCGACTGGGAAATGACGGAGGTGGTCCCGGCATAGAGCGCGGTGAAGTGCCTCATCGCGGTCGGCGCGTCCTTGAGGAAGCGCAGCGCGATCCAGCCCGCCATGAACTCGCCCTCGGCGAAGGTCTCCCCGCTGTCGGTGCCATGCGCGGCGGCGAGCCGGTAGGCCGCCGATACGTTGCCCTCGTCGAGCGAGCCGCGGCAGGCCTTCTTCAGCTCCCCCCACATCAGCTCCGGCCGCAGCACGCCCTGCGGCGGCGGGTCGAGGATCTGGGCCGCCTCGGCATATTTCTCCTGCCGCCGCATCAGACGGGCGCGCTCGAAAATGAGGCCGGGGTCGTTGCGCAGCTCCTGTGGCACGGCGGCAACCGCCGCCTGGGCGTCCTTGGCCTGGTCCGCCAGCTTCAGCCGCGCCCGGGCGAGGGCCTGGTGGCCGGCATCGACCTTGGGCAGCATGCGCTGCGCCTGGTCGCGCTCGCCGTCCCACAGCAGGCGGTCGAGCCGGGCCCAGTCCTGCTGCGCGTGCAGCAGGTGGCCGAAGCGCAGCAGGAACACCTGCTCGTCGTCCTTGTCGAAGTCGAGGTTGACCCAGGCGCTCTGCACCACGTGCTCGGCGCGCTTTTCCTGGCGGGTAGCGATCAGCGCGCCGGAGAGCTTGATGGCGCCTTCGACGGTCGCGGGATCGCGCTCGCCGAACCACTTCAGCACGTCCTGCGGCTGCAGATATTCCGGCATCGCGCGCTCGGCCTGCTGGGTCAGCGTGTAGCGCAGCGGCCAGTCCGGGTTGGCCTTCAGGAAATCGCTCATTTCCTTGAAGTCGCGCCCCGGCCCGGGACGCGTCAGGTCCAGCCACTGGATCACCTTTGCCGGCAGCGGATCCTTGGCCGTCTCCGCCAGGCGCCGCGCCTCCTTCCAGCGGTCCTTGTCGACCGCCGCGAAGGCCTTCTTATAGATCGCGATGTCGCGGCTGCTGAGCCCGCTCGACTCGGCGAAAGCGCGGTGCTGCGCAAAGAAGATCGCGGCCGCCCCCAGCACGACCGCCAGAAAACCCATAAAACGCCGCACTTTGACCCTCACAAGGAACTCTATCCCGCATTTTAACCATGGGGTGCCGGCCGGGCAATTCGGCCCGGCGGCAACCTGGGCGCCGATTGTGGCGAAGAAAGCGTTAACGCAGCTTGAAAGCCGCGGGCGGGCGTGGCAATTGTGCGCGTTCGTGCGCGGCGTCACAGTCCGGCGTGGAAGGAAGGGCAACATGGCGAGGTTCCAGGGGTCGAATACCGCACTGATCACGCCCTTCAAGAACGGTGCGGTCGATGACCAGGGCTTCCAGCGCTTCGTCGAGTGGCAGATCGACGAGGGCATCGACGGCCTGGTGCCGGTCGGCACCACCGGCGAATCGCCGACCCTGAGCCATGCCGAGCACAAGCGCGTGGTCGAGCTGTGCATCGAGGCGGCGCGCAAGCGCGTGCCCGTGATCGCCGGCACCGGCTCCAATTCCACCGACGAAGCGATCGACCTGACCCAGCACGCGCAGAAGGCGGGGGCGGATGCCGCGCTGATCGTGCTGCCCTACTACAACAAGCCGACGCCGGAAGGGCAGTACCAGCATTTCAAGGCGATCCACGACGCGACCGACATCCCGATCTTCATCTACAATGTGCCGCCGCGCAGCGCGGTCGACATGAGCGTCGACACCATGGCGCGCCTCGCCAAGCTGCCGCGCATCGTCGGAGTCAAGGACGCGACCGCCGACCTGGCGCGCCCGATCCGCACCAAGCTCGCGATCGACAAGGACTTCATCATGCTCAGCGGCGAGGACGGCACCGCGCTGCCGTTCCTGGCGCAGGGCGGGGTGGGGTGCATCTCCGTCACCTCCAACGTCGCGCCGCGCCTCACCGCCGAGATGCACAAGGCGTGGCGCGAGGGCGACGTCAAGCATGCGATGAAGGTCAACGAGCGGCTGATGCCGATCAACGACGCCCTGTTCTGCGAGACCAGCCCGGGTCCGGTGAAGTATGCGGTCAGCCTGCTGGGCCGCGCATCGGATGAGTTGCGCCTGCCGATGGCGCCGATCGCGGAAGCCTCGCGCCAGAAGGTGCGGGCGGCGATGACCAAGTCCGGCCTGTTGAACTGACCGGCCCAAGAAACATCGGCCCAAGAAAAATCGGCATGCCCAGATGGCACGAGACCCGGCGACCCAGCGCTTCGCGGCGCAGAACCGCAAGGCGCGTCACGACTACCTGATCGAGGACACGATCGAAGCCGGCATGATGCTGACCGGCTCCGAGGTGAAGTCGTTGCGCCTGGGCCGCGCCTCCATTGCCGAGGCCTTCGCCGCCGAGAAGGACGGCGAGTTCTTCCTCTACAACTCGTACTTCCCGGAATACGAGGCGGCCAAGCATTTCAGCCACACGCCGCGCCGCGCGCGCAAGCTGCTGCTGAAAAAGCGCGAAATCAGCAAGCTGATCGGCGCCACCCAGCGTTCCGGCATCACGCTGGTGCCGCTCTCGATCTATTTCAATCCCCGCGGCATCGCCAAGGTCCAGCTCGGCCTCGCCAAGGGCAAGCGCAAGGTCGACAAGCGCGAGAGCGAGAAGGAACGCGACTGGAAGCGCGAGCAGGCGAGGTTGCTGAGCCGGCGGAGCAGGGAGTAGGGAAGTTAGAAGGAGCGGCGCGAAGTGTCGACGTTCGAGAACCAAATCAGATCAGTCGTGATCGATCTCTTGGTCCTGCTCGCGGATGGTGACTATGACTCCATCATGGAGCGCTGTCCCAGCTCTCGCTTGACTGGCGACGACCTGCGGACCGCCATTCGCGAGTACGGACGGAAAGTCATCGCGCCGCCCGCTGGCTACGCTCACATCGATATGGGGGAGGTGCAAGCGGCTACCATCCCGACGTCCTGGGTTGCTGCCGATCTGTAGACAGAGGAAGAAGGGCGATCGGACTTGAGCCTGGAAATGACGATCGCCTTCGGACCAGATGGACCAGCCATTGAGCTCGATAATCTGCACGTGCTTTAGCTACGCACCGGAAGGAGCGGCAAAGGCAAGCAGGGGAGCGAGGTCGCTTTTGTCGGCGGCTCGGAGCGCCGTGATATAGACGGTCCGCCGCTCGTTCATCCTCTGGAGGTCATGGCCGCCGGCCCAGTCGATCGGCTCCGCGCCGTAGACGCGGGTCAGCATTGTATCGGCCATGATGCGGGCGTGCCGGCCGTTGCCGTTCGGGAACGGATGGATGGACACCATGCGGTGATGAAGTCGTACGGCGGCTTCAACCGGATTATAGGTGCCATGCTCGGCCCAGTAGCGCGCATCGCCCATCAGCTTGCGCAGTTCGACGCCGATATGAAGCGGGTCGATTCCAATGTTCTTGCCGGTCTTCCGGAACGTCCCGGCCCAGCTCCAGACATCGCCAAACAGCCGCTTGTGCAGCGTCACGACAAAGCCGTCGGTCAGAACGTCCTTGCGACGATGGCGGGCGAGCCAGAGCAGGCCGGATTCGATGTTGGCCTGCTCCAGC
>DASSBF010000072.1:0-4840 GCA_035699005.1 Dongiaceae bacterium | reverse complement strand
CGATCACGGCGAAATGGGCGGCGACCACTATTGCTGGGGCAAGGAGATCTATTTCGATCAGAGCTTCCATATCCCGCTCATCATCCGCGATCCGCGCCGCGCGGCCGACCGCAGCCGCGGCGCGCAGATCGACCGCTTCACCGAATCGGTCGATATCCTGCCGACGCTGCTGGACTGTCTGGGCCGGCCGATCCCGGACCAGTGCGACGGCCGGTCGCTGCTGCCGCTCGTGGAAGGCGGCAACCCGCCGGACTGGCGGACCGACGTGCATTACGAGCTGGATTTCCGCACCTCGCCCAACTCGCCCGGCATCGATCCGGAAGCGGCCCTCGGCATCGGCCCCGACGAGTGCTATCTGACCGTGCTGCGCGACCAGCGCTACAAATATGTCCACTTCGTCTCGCTGCCGCCGCTGCTGTTCGACCTCCAGAACGATCCGTACGAGATGACCAACCTGGCCGATGACCCGGCGCACCGCGACGTGCTGCTGGCCTATGCGCAGCGGATGCTGTCCTGGCGCATGCGCTATGTCGACCGCACGCTGGCCAACCTGCATCTGAGCCCCGCGGGCGTAACAGACGGTCGCCGGCGCCATGCGCGAGGGGCGGCGTGAGCACGGCGGACCTGACGCGATCGGCCGAGTGGGCCGCGCTGAAGCGACACCGGCAGTCCCTGGCAAAGACCCGCATCGCCGAGCTGTTCACGGACGATCCGCAGCGATTCGCGAAGTTCTCGCTGCAGCTCGACGAACTCGCGTTCGATTTCTCCAAGAACCTTGCGACCGCCGAGACCCTGAAGCTGCTGCACGATCTGGCGCGCGTAGCCGATGTGGCAGGCTGGCGCGACCGCATGTTCGCGGGCGAGCGCATCAACAGCACCGAAGACCGCGCCGTCTATCACGTGGCCCTGCGCCATCAAGGGCCTGGGCCGATGATGGCGGATGGCAAGGATGTGATGCCGGACGTGCGGCGGGTGCAGGCCCAGATGCGCCGGTTCGCCACCGGCGTGCGCGAAGGCCATTGGCGCGGCGCGACCGGAGAGCGGATCAAGACGGTCGTCAATATCGGCATTGGCGGGTCGGATCTCGGCCCGGCCATGGCGGTGCAGGCCTTGCGGCCGTTCTGTCATCCGGAAATCGCGTTCCACTTCGTCTCGAATGTCGATGGCGCGCATCTGCAGGCCGCCCTCGCCCATGCCGATCCGGGATCGACCCTGTTCATCGTGTCTTCCAAGACCTTCACGACCCAGGAAACCTTGGCGAACGCCAATGCGGCGCGCGGCTGGCTGACGGCACGCCTGTTGCCGGATTCGGTGCCGAAGCATTTCGTCGCGGTATCGGCCGCGACCGACAAGGCGAGTGCCTTCGGCATCGCGCCGGAGAATGTGTTCGGCTTCTGGGACTGGGTCGGCGGGCGCTATTCCATGTGGTCCGCCATCGGCCTGCCGGTCGCGCTCGCGCTGGGCTGGGAAGGGTTCGAGCGGCTGCTGGCCGGCGCTCATGCGATGGACCAGCATTTCAGGACCGCGCCGGCCGAGCGCAACATCCCGCTGACCATGAGCCTGATCGCGCTGTGGAACATCGACTTCCTCGGCGCCAATTCCTATGCCGTGCTGCCGTATGCGCAGGACCTCGCGCGGCTGCCCGCCTATCTGCAGCAGCTCGAGATGGAGAGCAACGGGAAGAGCCGGCGGCGCGACGGCAAGCCGGTCAAATGCGAGACCGGTCCGGTCCTGTTCGGCGAGCCGGGCACCAACGGGCAGCACGCGTTCTATCAGCTCATCCACCAGGGCACGCAGCGCGTGTTCTGCGATTTCATCCTGGCGGCGCGCGAGCGCTCCGGAAATCCCGACCAGCACCGCCTGGTGGCCGCGAACTTCCTGGCGCAGAGCCAGGCGCTCATGTTCGGCAGGACTCCTCAAGAGGCCGTCGCGGAGATGCGTCAGGCGAAGTTGAAGGCGGCCAAGGCCCGTGCGCTGGCGCCGCACCGCAGCTTCGGCGGCGACCGGCCGAGCAACAGCATCCTGATCGGCGAGCTTGATCCCTATCATCTCGGCAAGCTGATCGCGCTCTACGAGCACAAGACTTTCGTGCTCGGCATCCTCTGGGGGATCAATTCCTTCGACCAGTGGGGTGTCGAACTCGGCAAGCAGCTCGCAAACGACATATTGAGCGGCGGCGGCATCGCCCGCGACGGCTCGACAGCGGGTCTCAAGGCTCTCTATGATGCCTGGCAACGGTAGGCTGGGGATTCATCATTCATGCTGTCGATCGACCCGTCGCGCACCGACCTGTGCGAGGAGTTCAAGCGCAAGCCGTTCGGCCGGCACAGCGCCGATCTGCACAAGCTGCTGGACCTGATGCGCTGGGGATTCGCCCGCGGCAGGACGGTCATTCTGTGCACGATTCCGCACAAGGAATGGCGGCTGGCGAAGTTCGGTCCGCGGCGCGGCACGCCGATGCAGATCGATCAGGGCCGCGCCTTCGCCCGCTATCAGGACGCCGTCTGGGCCTGCTTCCGCGTGCGCTGGAGAGAGATGACCGGCAAGGAATGCCCTGTCGAATAAGCCCCGAGCGATAACGGATAGTCTTGCCGCATCATGCCTGAACGCCTGCTCGCCTACACCGACAAGCTGAGCGCGGAGCCGGGTGACCTGGTCGAGGTCATGGTCAGCTCGCCACGCGCCGGCACCTATCGCGCCCAGCTCGTACGCCTGATCTGCGGCGACGATTCTCCCGGCGGGCCTGGGTTCAAGACGCAGCCGGTGGCAAGCTTGCCAGCGCACGAGTACCCGGCGCGCCATCAGCCGATCCCGTGCGGTTCCTACATCGAGATCGACGACCGCCAATCCTTCGCCTTGCCCAGCTTCTCGGTCCGGTGCTTCATCTGGCCGACCTGGCTCGACAAGGGCAGCGAGCAATGCATCCTCGGCAACTGGGATGCGGCGAGCAGGACCGGCTATGCGCTTCACCTCGACAGCGCCGGCAGGCTGGCCTTGCGCATCGGCGACCAGCCGCCGCTCGTCCTGCCGCACGATCTGCTCGCACGCCACTGGTACATGGTTGCCGCGGCCTTCGATGCCACGACGGGACGCGCGATCCTGGCGACGCGGCGGCTCATGGCCTATGGGCGGTCGGGGCAGCGGAACCTGGCCGAAGGGCAGCTTGCGCCGTCGGCAGTGTCCAACCGGTTCCTGATCGCCGCCTGGAACCAGGGCAAGAAGGCCGCCGCTCACTTCAACGGCAAGATCGACTCGCCTGCCGTCTTCGGCGAGGCATTGAAGGCCGAGGCCCTGCTCGCCTTTCCCGGCACGCGCGACGAGCCGCCGCCCGAGCGCGCGGTGGCGGATTGGGACTTCTCACAGGATACCGGCGGAACCTGGATCATCGATTCCTCGCGCTACCGGCGCAACGGGCACACCGTCAACCTGCCGACCCGCGCCATGACGGGCTGGAACTGGGACGGCGCGGAGATGAACTGGAAGCGCAAGCCGGAGCAGTACGGCGCGATCCATTTCCACGACGACGATCTGTATGACTGCGCGTGGGCGACCGACTTTTCGCTCCGCCTGCCGAAGGACCTGAAGAGCGGGATCTACTGCATCCATCTGGTGCAGGGCGATCTGGAGGAGTTCACGCCGCTGTTCGTGCGCCCGCCCAAGGGCAAGCCGACCGCGCCACTTGCCTTCCTGGTTCCAACGGCAAGCTATCTCGCCTACGCCAACCAACAGATGGACACGAGCTGGCATTTCGACGAGCTGAGCTCCGCCCGATTCACCTCGATCACCCGCACCGACCAGTTCCTGGAAGAAACCTATTCGCTCGGCCTGTCGACCTACGACCTGCATGGGGACGGCAGCGGCGTCTGCCACTCGTCGCGCCTGCGGCCGATCCTCAACATGCGGCCGAAGGGCGAGCTGTGGCAGTTCAACGCCGACACCCACATCACCGACTGGCTGGCCGCGAAGGGCTTCGATTGCGACATCATCACCGACGAGGACCTCGAGAGCGAAGGACTGGATTGCCTGAAGCCATACCGCTGCGTCCTGACCGGCACGCATCCTGAATACTACAGTTTGAAGATGCTGGACGCGGTGCAGTACTACACCGACCGCGGCGGCCGCCTGGTCTATCTCGGCGCCAACGGCTTCTATTGGCGGATCGCCTGGCATCCGGCCCTGCCCGGCGTCATCGAGCATCGCAGATCGGAGGCCGGCATGCGTGCCTGGTTCACCGAATCCGGCGAGTCCTATATGGCCTTCACCGGCGAATACTCAGGCCTGTGGCGGCGCAATGGCAGGCCGCCCAACGTGCTGGTCGGGACCGGATTCGCGGCACAAGGATTCGATTTCGCCGGCCACTACGACCGCATGCCGGACAGCAGGAACCCGCGCGCCGCCTTCATCTTCGAAGGTGTGCCGGACGGGAAGATCGGCGATTTCGGTACGATCGGCGGTGGCGCAGCGGGCTGGGAGATCGACCGCGCGGATGCCGCGCTCGGCAGCCCGCCTCATGCACTGATCGTCGCAACCGCCAGCGATTTCCCCGCCAGCTATCACTGGGTTTCGGAAGAACTCAACCACACCCACTCCGCCGTCAACGGCGACACCTGCCCGATGGTCAAGGCGGACATGGTATTCTTCGAGACGCCGCAGGGCGGCGGCGTGTTCTCGGTCAGCTCCATCTCATGGGCCGGCGCGCTGGCGCACAACGGCTACGACAACAATGTCAGCCGCATCACCGAGAACGTGGTGCGAAGATTTCTCGATCCGAAGCCGCTGTAGGACGCACCGCCCTTCACGCACCGGTTCGTCAGCCGCGATGAGAGCGGCGGGAGCAAGT
>DASSBF010000071.1:0-4833 GCA_035699005.1 Dongiaceae bacterium | reverse complement strand
GCTTGCGAAAGGCGCGAATGGCGCGAGCGACGGGACTTGAACCCGCGGCCTCCGGCGTGACAGGCCGGCGCTCTAACCAACTGAGCTACGCCCGCGCAATGGGCAACACCTTAACGGTGGCGGTGAAATATAGGATGCCCCGGTAGGTGTCAATGATCCTTCATCGATCTGCGGCGGCTACCGAATCATGCGCTCGATGAATGCCGGATCTAGGCCGTTTTCAGCGACATGGCGGCGAAACCTCGCAAGCCGCGTGAACACGTCCTCGAAGCCGATCTGCTGGCCGCGATTGTCGGTGTAGATCAGGGCGCCGCGAGTCACGAAGAAGGTCGTCATGCCGGTCTTCGGATCGGCCTCGAGAGTGTGGATTTCGCCCGGCGGCTCGTAGACGAAGGTGCCTTCGCCCGCCACCCAATCGTGCTCCAGATAGCGCCAGGAACCCTTGAGCACGAAGGCATGAACGGGTCCGGTGTGATAGTGGCATTCGAGCCGCCCGCCTGGCCGGATGCTGAGCAGGTTCGCCCAGGCGCCGTTGGTGCAGTCGAACATCAGCGGCCTTTGCCGCACATCGTCGGTCAACTGGATCCAGTGCTTGTTGTCGCCTTCGGTATCGATGACCAGCTCGCTCACGAGGTTGACGGGCGAGAAAACGCGCGGATCGGCCAATTCAACCCTCCTGTTGTACACGGAGCCGCTGGCGGCGGTTCTCGAACAGGGTCGCACCGATGATGGCGGAAAGGACCAGCGCGCCGCCGCCCACCGTGCCGGGCGGCGGCCGTTCGCCATGGACCAGCCACACCCAGAACGGATTCAAGACCACGTCGGCCATGGTGATCAGCATCGCAGGAACAGCCGGAACATGCTTGGCACCCTCCGCGAACAGGATGATCGGCACGGCCAGTTGCACCACCCCCATGAGGGCCAAGAGGCCCACCTGCCACAGCGGCAGTAGCGGCAGGCCGACGAAGATCACGACGAATGCGAACACCATCACCCCGCCCAGGGCAATTCCCGGAACCATTTCGATGTCCCGATAGCGCCTGAGCCAGACGGTCTGGCCGGCAAAACAGAAGGCGTAGCTCAGCGCGACAATGGCCGCGATGAAACCGGTCGCCAGGGCCGACATTTCCGCCCGGACGACGATCGCCACGCCGACCATGGCGACCACGCTTGCCGCCAGCACGAGCGCCGACGCCCTCTCGCGCATGAACACCCAAGCGAGCAGAGCGGCGAAGAACGGGCTGGTGGCGCCGAGGACCGAGACGCTCGCCACTGTCCCCATTGCAACGGCGCAGACGTAGAGCGTGGACCCGACGGCAAAGAATGTCCCTACGCCGATCAGGGCCTGCGGCTGCTCCGGCCACAGATGCCGCGGGAGATCGCTCCGGTAGCGGATCGCAAGATAGGCCAGCAGGAACAGCGCCGTCGCAGGGCCGCGGTAGCCGTTGATGGTCCAGGGGTCCAATTCCGGCACCCAGCGCACGAACAGGCCGCTGAGGCTCCAGCCGAGGGTTGCCAGGGAGCAGCACGCAATACCGAAGACATATCTGCTGGACCTGTCCGCCGCGGTCATTCCAAACTCCCCTAAGATCGAGCGGACGTTAGCGGCGGCGGCACATCGCCGCTAGCGGGCCGCCGACATCGCCCCACCCTCGATCGACCTTGAGCGCGCCGGAAACCTGCTGTATAGACTTGTATATACAACCTGCATCGAGACCCACGTCATGACCGCCACCCGCTTCAACGCCCGTACCATCCGTGCCCCCCACGGCAAGACCCTCAGCGCCAAGTCCTGGCTGACCGAGGCGCCGCTGCGCATGCTGATGAACAACCTCGATCCCGACGTGGCGGAGAACCCGAACGAGTTGGTGGTCTATGGCGGCATCGGCCGGGCCGCGCGCAACTGGGAATGCTACGACCGGATCGTCGACAGCCTCCGCGCGTTGAACGAGGATGAGACCCTGCTCATCCAGTCCGGCAAGCCGGTCGGTGTCTTCAAGACCCACAAGGACGCGCCGCGCGTCCTCCTCGCCAACTCCAACCTGGTGCCGCACTGGGCCAACTGGGAGCATTTCCGCGAGCTCGATGCCAAGGGCCTGATGATGTACGGCCAGATGACGGCAGGCTCGTGGATCTACATCGGCAGCCAAGGCATCGTGCAGGGCACCTACGAGACCTTCGTCGAAGCCGGCCGCCAGCATTACGGCGGCAACCTCAAGGGGCGCTGGATCCTGACCGGCGGGCTCGGCGGCATGGGCGGCGCGCAGCCGCTCGCGGCAACCATGGCCGGCGCATCCATGCTGGCGGTCGAATGCGAACCCTCGCGCATCGAGCGGCGGCTGGAGACGCGCTACCTCGACACCAAGACCAATTCGCTCGACGAGGCGCTGGGTCTGCTCGAGCGCGCGAAGAAGGACGGCAAGGCGACCTCCATCGGCCTGCTCGGCAACGCCGCCGAAGTCTTTCCGGAACTCCTGAGGCGTGGCGTGCGGCCCGACATGGTGACGGACCAGACCAGCGCGCACGACCCGCTCAACGGCTATTTGCCGGCGGGCTGGTCGCTCGCCAAGGCCGCCGACATGCGCCAGCGCGATCCGCAGGCGGTGGTGAAAGCCGCAAAGGAATCCATCGCGGTGCAGGTGCGCGCGATGCTCGGATTCCACAAGCTCGGCATCCCGACCTTCGACTACGGCAACAACATCCGCCAGATGGCGCAGGAGACTGGCCTCGACGACGCGTTCGACTTCCCCGGTTTCGTGCCAGCCTACATCCGCCCGCTGTTCTGCCGCGGCGTCGGGCCGTTCCGCTGGGCGGCCCTGTCGGGCGAGCCGGAGGACATCCACCGCACCGATGCCAAGGTGAAGGAGCTGATCCCGGACAACCCGCACCTCCACACCTGGCTCGACATGGCGCGGCAGCGCATCAAGTTCCAGGGCCTGCCGGCGCGCATCTGCTGGGTGGGCCTCGGCGAGCGCGCGAAGCTCGGCCTCGCCTTCAACGAAATGGTGGCGAAGGGCGAGCTCAAGGCGCCGATCGTGATCGGCCGCGACCATCTGGATTCCGGCTCGGTCGCCAGCCCTAACCGCGAGACCGAAGGCATGAAGGACGGCTCCGATGCCGTCTCCGACTGGCCGCTGCTCAACGCCCTGCTCAACTGCGCGTCGGGCGCGACCTGGGTCAGCCTGCATCATGGCGGCGGTGTCGGCATGGGCTTCTCCCAGCACTCCGGCATGGTGATCTGCTGCGACGGCAGCGCCGAAGCCGCGCGCCGCATCGAGCGCGTCCTGACCAACGACCCCGGCACCGGCGTGATGCGCCACGCCGATGCCGGCTATGATATCGCCATCGACTGCGCCCGCGAGCAGGGATTGAAGCTGCCGATGATCAATGGCTGACATAATCCATGTTCGGTAGGAAACGCTGGATGAACCCCTTCCCTCCTTGTGGGGGAAGGTTGGGATGGGGGGTGCCGCGGCACGATCCTCGACAAGGATGCCTGGCAATACCCGACGCGGCGGCAAGCGCCGTTTTGTGCGTCATGCCGAGCGTTCGTGCGGCGTCACCCCCCATCCAGCTACGCCTAGGTTCGCTTCGCTCACCAAGGCTCCGCATCCTTCCCCCACAAGGGGGGAAGAAGCCTTCTTCGCGTATCAACTTCCTCAAATGCGATGGCCCTATCCCGTGTTGGGGGAGGAGTTTTGGCGCACGGTCTTTGTACGGGACTGCCCTGAGAAGATGACCTGGGACCTCCTCCTCACCGATTGCCGCGCCGCCACGCTGGCGGACGCGGCGGGCTATGGCGCGATCGAGGATGCCGCGATCGCGATCGAAGGCGGCCGCATCGCGTGGATCGGCAAGCGCGCAGACCTGCCGCAGCAATCGGCGAAGGAGACAATCTCGCTCGGCGGGCGCTGGGTGACGCCAGGGCTGATCGATTGCCACACCCATCTGGTGTTCGGCGGCGAGCGCGCGGGCGAGTTCGAGCAGCGGCTGATGGGTGCGACCTACGAGGAGATCGCCAAGGCCGGTGGCGGCATCGTCTCCACCGTGCGTGCGACACGCGCGGCCAGCGAAGCGGAGCTGCTGGCTTCGGCCAAGGCGCGTTTGGGCGCTTTGATGGCGGAAGGATTGACCACCATCGAAGTCAAATCCGGCTATGGCCTCGATGTCGAGAATGAGCGCAAGACCTTGCGCGTCGCCCGCGCGCTCGGCCGCGACCACGGCGTGACCGTCAAGGCGACCTGCCTCGCGGCCCATGCCCTGCCACCCGAGTTCGCGGGAAGACCCGATGCCTACATCGACCTGGTCTGCAACGACATCCTCCCTGCGATTGCCGCGGAAGGCCTGGCCGATGCGGTCGATGCCTTCTCGGAGCGCATCGCCTTCACCGCCGAACAAACCGCGCGCGTGTTCGACAGGGCCAAGGCCCTGGGCCTGCCGGTCAAGCTGCATGCCGACCAGCTTTCCGACACGGGCGGCGCGGCGCTCGCCGCGCGCTATGGCGCGCTGTCGGCCGACCACATCGAATACAGCGCGGAGGCCGGCATCGCCGCGATGGGCAAGGCCGGCACGGTCGCCGTGCTGTTGCCCGGCGCGTTCTTCGTCCTGCGCGAGAAGCAGCTACCGCCCCTCGAGCACTTGCGCCGCCACAATGTGCGCGTCGCGATCTCGACCGATTGCAACCCCGGCAGTTCCCCCGTCCTCTCGCTGCTGCTCATCATGAGCATGGCCTGCACGCTGGTCCGCATGACCCCAGAAGAAACGCTGGCCGGCGTTACCAGGAACGCCGCCGCCGCGCTCGGCATGGGCGCCACCCATGGCCAGCTCCGCAAC
>DASSBF010000070.1:0-12223 GCA_035699005.1 Dongiaceae bacterium | reverse complement strand
GCAAAATTGGCAGACAGCTGCCGCGATCCGAAGCCTACTCGAAGCAATCAGATCGCAGCCATTCGATGGTGCAGATGGGTGCCTCACATAGCCCATGCCGATCGCGCACTTTTCCGTGAAGCTGTAGCCGGCAGAGGTGATGTAGCCGACGTTCCGCCCGTCCATGTAGATGGGCTCGTTGTGATAGAGCAGCGGCTGCGGGTCCTGGAGCGCGAACTGGACGAGGCGCTTGGTCAGCTTCTTCCCCTTCTCAGCCGCCACCGCCTCGCGTCCGATGAAGGGCACCTCCTTGTCCATCGCGCAGATGAAGGCGAGGCCCGCTTCGTGCGGCGTATCGTCCGGGCTGATGTCGTGGCCCCAGTGCCGGTACGCCTTCTCCAGGCGCAGAAAGTTCATGGCGTGCATGCCGGCAGGCTTGAGGCCGAGGGCCTTGCCTTCCTCCAGCAGCAGGTCGAGCGCGCCCGGCGCATAGTCCGCCGGCAGGTAGAGCTCCCAGCCCAGTTCGCCGACATAGGAGATGCGCAACGCCAGCGCCTTGGTCCAGCCGAACTCGATCTCCTTCGCCGTGCCGAACGGATAGGCCTCGTTAGAGAGGTCGGCGCTGGTGAGCTTGCTGAGCAGCTTGCGGCTGTTCGGTCCCATGATGCCGAGCACGGAATAGGCGTTGCTCACGTCTTCCAGCTCCACATCGGCACCGGGCGTGAAGTTCGACTTCATGTAGTGCCAGTCGCGCGTGGCGGTCGCGACCGCGGTCACCAACAGGAACCGATCTTCGGCCAGCTTGGTGACGGTGAGATCGGCCTCGATCCTGCCCTTCTTGTTCAGCCACTGGGTATAGGTGGCGCGGCCCTGCCGCGAGACGTCTGCGCAGGAGACACGCTGCAGCTCGCGTTCGGCATCCTTGCCCGTGACCAGGAACTTGGCGAAGGAGCTCTGGTCGAAGAAGCTGACGTTGCTGCGCACATTGCGGCATTCCTCGCCGCAATACTCGAACCAGTTCTGCCGGCCGTAGGAGTATTCGTAGACCGGCTTCACGCCCTTGGGCGCATACCAGTTCGGCCGCTCGAAGCCCGCCACCTCGCCGAAGCACGCGCCCAGTGATTTTTCCTGCTCGTAGAACGCCGACTTGCGGATGCCGCGCGAAGTCTCGAACTGGCGGAACGGCCAGTGCATCGCATAGAGCAGGCCGAGCGCCTCGGAGACGCGCGGCACCAGGAACGACTTGGCGCTGTGGTGCGGAGAGAAACGCCGGATGTCGACGTCCCACAGGTCGAACGGCGGCTCGCCTTCCGCGATCCAGTGCGCCAGCGCCCAGCCAACGCCGCCGCCCGACTGGATGCCGATCGAGTTGAAGCCGGCCGCGACGAAGAAGTTCTTGAGCGTGGGCGCCTCGCCCAGCACGTAGCGCTGATCGGCGGTGAAGCTCTCCGGCCCGTTGAAGAACTTGCGGATGCCGACGTTCTGCAGCGCGGGAATGCGATGCATCGCGCCCTCCAGGATCGGCGCGAAGTGATCAAAATCCTCCGGCAGCTCGTCGAAGCAGAAATCCTCGGGGATGCCATCGACGCCCCAGGGCTTCGCCTTCGGCTCGAACGCGCCCAGCAGCAGTTTGCCGGCGTCCTCCTTGTAATAGGCACAGGCATCCATGTCCCGCAGCACCGGCAGGCTGGAATTCATGCCTTCCATCGGCTCGGTCACGACATAGAAGTGCTCGCAGGCTTGGAGCGGGATATCGACGCCCACCTGTTTGCCGATCGCGCGCGCCCACATGCCGCCGCAATTCACGACATACTCGCAAGAGATCGTCCCCTGGCCAATCTCGACGCCCGTCACGCGACCATCTTTCGTGAGTACGCGCGTGACCTTGGTGTCCTCGACGATCTTGACCCCGCCTTTGCGCGCGCCGCGCGCCAGCGCCATGGTCACGTCGGCGGGGTTGCACTTGCCGTCCTTGGGGTAGTAGATCGCTCCGACCACGTCCTCGACATTGAGCAGCGGCCACTTCTTCTGCACGTCCTTGGGCGTGATGACCTCTGCAACCACGTCGAAGCCGCGCAGCATCGCCGCGCCGCGCAGGAATTCCTCCCAGCGCTCCTTGTTGGTCGCGATCGAGAGGCTGCCCGGCTGCACGAAGCCCGTCGCCTGCCCCGTCTCCTTCTCCAGGCTGGTGTAGAGATCGACGGTGTATTTCGCGAGCCGCGTCAGGTTCGCGGTGTAGAGCGAGGCGCGCACCAGCCCGGCCGCATGCCAGGTCGTGCCGCTGGTCAGCTTCTTGCGCTCCAGCAGGACCACGTCGCTCCAGCCCAGCTTGGCGAGGTGATAGGCGACCGAGCAGCCGGCGATCCCGCCGCCGATGATGACGACCCGCGCCTGCGATGGAAGTGCCATTTCTTGTTTTCCTTACTTTGGGTTCCAGCCCTGCATCTCACCTGCCTCCAATCTGCCCCACGATGGGGCAGACCATTCGGATGTGAAGCGCTGAAGCAAGCGAAAGTTCGCTGGAAAACCCCTTCCCCCTTGTGGGGGAAGGTTGGGATGGGGGGTGATGCAGCGCTGCGGCCCAGCCATTTGGCGCTCTTGCGAGCGCGCGCGGCTGTCCGCGAATGCGGACATTCGTCCGCGGGCGCCGCGCTACCCCCATCCAGCTCCGCCTAAGCTCACTTCGTTCGCTAAGGCTCCGCATCCTTCCCCCACAAGGGGGGAAGGGGATTCCTTTTTGAGCGGCGTTCATCGCAATCACGCTACTGACTACGCCCGCAGCCTTGCATTCTCCGGGTCGAGGATCGGTTCCTGGCTGACCACCGCCTTGCGCCGGTCACCGAACACCTCGATCTCCAGTCGCTCACCCGGCTTCGCCAGATCGGTGCGCACATAGGCGAGCGCGATGCTCTTGCCGATGGTGTGGCCGTAGCCGCCGGAGGTGACGAGGCCCACCAGCTCTTCGCCGCGATAGACGGGAGCGCAGGCCGGAGCATCGCAATCCTTGGCCTCGTCGAGGACCAGTGGCACGAAGCGCTCCTTCGGTCCTTCCGTGCGCTCCTTCACCAGCGCCGTCAGCCCGCGGAACTCCGGCTTCTGGAAGTCGATGAAGCGATCGAGGCTCGCCATCAGCGGCGTATATTCGTGGGTCATGTCGCTCTTCCAGCCGCGATAGCCCTTCTCGAGCCTGAGGCTGTCCATCGCATACATGCCGAAATCGCGGATGTCGAACTCCTTGCCCGCTTCCCACAGCGCATCGTAGATCGGCACCATCTGCTCCATGGGCACGTGCAGTTCCCAGCCCAGCTCGCCGACATAGTTGACGCGCATCGCCAGCATGCGGGCATAGCCGATCTCGATCTGCTTTGCCGACAACCACGGGAACGCCTTGTTGGAGAGGTCGGCGTGGGTCACCTTCTTCAGCAGGTCGCGCGACTTCGGCCCCGCGACGATGATGGAGCCGTAGCGCGCTGATACATTGTCGATCCGGATTGCGCCGCGTTTCGGCAGGTGCTTGTTCAGCCAGTCGAGATCGTGCCATTCGGCGGCGGCGGCCGACATCAGGTAGAACTTGTCCTCGCCCAGCCGCGTGATGGTGAACTCGCTGACGATGCCGCCCTTGTCGTTCAGCATGTATGACAAGCTCATCCGGTTCAGCTTGGGCAGCTTGCCGCAGATCATGCCGTCCAGCCAATCGTTGGCGCTCTGACCCTCGATCGCCAGCTTGGTGAAGCCGCCGAGATCGAGGATGCCGACGCGCTCGCGCACCGCCCTGCATTCCTCCGCCACCGCATCGTGCCAGTTGGTGCGGCGGAAGCTTGGGCGGCGCGATACATCGTCGCCTCCGCGCGGGAACCAGGCCGCCCGCTCCCACCCGCCGCGCGCGCAGAACGACGCGCCCTTGGCCCTCAGCTTGTCGTAGAGCGGCGTGGTCTTCGCGGGCCTGCCGGCCGGCCATTCGTTGGCCGGGAACGCGATGGCGTATTCGTTCTGGTACAGCTCCACCGCCTTCTCGACGACATAGCTCTTGGTGGCGTAGTCGGTGTAGCGGCGCGGATCCAGGGTCCAGAAATCCCACTCCGGCTCGCCATGGGCGATCCACTCCGCCGCTGTCTTGCCGGCGCCGCCGGATTGCGAGATGCCGAACGAGAAGCAGCACGCCTGGTAGAAGTTCGGCAGGCCGTGCGCCGGCCCGACATAGGGGTTGCCGTCCGGCGAATACGGGATGGGGCCGTTGATCACGCGCTGCACGCCGACGGTGCCGAGCAGCGGCACGCGCTCGATCGCCTTCTCGATATACGTCTCCAGCCGCTCCAGATCGTCGGGCCAGAGCTGGTAGGCGAAATCCTCGGGAATGCCGTCCAGCCAATGCGGCGTCGCCTGCCACTCGTACGGGCCGAGCAGCAAACCGTGCCGCTCCTGGCGCAGGTAGTAGGACACATCCGGATCGCGCAGCAGCGGCAGCTTCTCCTGGCGCGCCTCCAGCTCCGGCATCATCTCGGTCACCAGATACTGGTGCGACATGGAGACGATCGGCATGTACTGCCCGACCATCGCCATGATCTCGCCCGCGCGATAGCCGGCGGCATTGACGACGATCTCGCAGCGCACGTCGCCCTTGTCGGTCTTCACCAACCACTCGCTGCCGGCGCGCGCGAGGCCGGTGACGCGGGTGAAGCGCTGGATCCGGTTGCCCAGGTCCTTCGCGCCTTTGGCATAGGCCTGCACGAGCTGGCTGGGGTCGATGTCGCCGTCGAACGGGTCGTAGAGCCCGCCGATCACGCCGTCCATTTCCATGAAGGGATACTTGTTCCTGATCTCGTTGGCGCCGATCACCTCGAACTCGATGCCCTGCGCCCGCGCCATCGCCGCGACGTGGCGGTACTCGTCCATGCGCGCCGGGTTGTTGGCGAGGCGGATCGAGCCGGTGACGTGGTAGTTGATCGGATAGCCGACCTCGTCGCCCAGCCTTGCGTACAGCTTCGACGAGTGGCGCTGCAGCTTGATGATGTTCCAGGAGGTGGAGAAGTTGGGGACATTGCCCGCCGCGTGCCACGTGGAGCCGGAGCTGAGTTCGTTCATCTCCAGCAGCAGGCAATCTGTCCAGCCCATCTTGGCCAGGTGATAGAGCGTGCTGCACCCGACCGCCCCGCCCCCGATGATGACCACGCGCGCGTGATCGGTCATGAGTGTCTCCCGGTTCTATTCCATTCGCTACGATCAGTCTTCACACCCCCGAGCCTGCCCGCCGCGTCCGTGCCGGCTTCCCCCTGCGTCATCCCGGACAGCCGCGCAGCGGCGTGATCCGGGATCCACTCCTCCGCCGCACGAGCGACTGCGCAATGGACCCCGGCTCAAGGCCGGGGTGACGGATGAGGAGAGGATGTAAAGGGCGAGACTGCACGCTAGACCTTCGGCCGCATCGCCTCGCGCGGGAGGCGCACCGGCAACCTGGCGCGGATCGCGTCGTCAACCGCTTCCGGCACGTGGCGCGGATAGTTGCGGTCGAGGATCAGCTTCACCTGCTTCATCGCCTTCTGCACGATGTTGGTCGATCCGCGCTCGACCCACTCCTTGGGCGAGGTGCGGTCGCCGACGATCGGATAGACGTAGTCCCGCTGCATCAGCCGCAGGGTCTGGTCGGAGCCGAGATAGTGGCCCGGCCCTTCCAGGCAGACCTTCTTGATCGTCTCCACCGACACGGTTTCGTCGTTCACCTCGATGCCGCGGATGGTGCGCTGGGTGGCGCCCAGGATGTCGTTGTCGATGACGATGCTCTCCAGGCAATAGCCCAGCAGGCTGGCGTGCATGCCGGCGGATTCGTAGATCAGGTTGGCGCCGGCATTGCCGACCAGCGCGTGGTTGTAGGCCTTCTCGTAGCCGGCCTGCGCATCGGGGATCTTGGAATCCGTCATGCCCGACGCGGTGCCGCCGGTGAAGTCGTAGAAGTGGAACATCTGCGCGCAGCCGGCGGACAGCAGCGCCTGCTCCGGCGAGCCGCCCGACATCGCGCCGGTTCTGAGGTCGGAGACGAACGGCCAGGTGCCGAAGATCGCCGGCGCGCCGGGCTTCAGCGCATTGACGTAGACGAGGCCCACCAGGCACTCCGCCACCGCCTGCACGATCGTCCCCGCCAGCGCGGCTGGCGACGTGGCACCCGCCTGCGCCGCCGAGAGCAGCAGCACGGGCATCCCGCCCTGCACCGCCAACTCCAGGCACCGGCAGGCGTCCTGCGCGAACTTCAGCGGCGGCACGACGAAGCAGTTGGACTGGCTGACGAACGGCCGCGCGCGCCACTTGTCCTCGCCGCCCGCGATCAGGTGCAGCATCTCCAGCGAGGCCTGCAAGTGCCGCGGATCGACCCAGCTCGCGCCGACATGCTTGGCTGTCCCCATCACGCTGGCATAGCAGGTGTTGAAATCCATCTCGAACGGGTCGGGCAGGTCGCGGCACACCACGGCGCGCTGGAAGAAATGGATGTGCTCCATCTCGTCGACGATGCGCGCGATGTCGTAGAGGTCCTTGGTCGTGCTTTCGCGATATTCGCCGGTGATCGGGTCGACGATATGCACCGCGGCCCCCGCCGTGCCGAAATAGACCTTCTTGCCCCACGGCTCGAGGTCGTATTTCGGGTCCTGGCCGCACAGCGGGAACCTGCGCGCGGCCATCGCGATGGTGTCTTCGACCAGCGCACGCGGGAAGGTCAACCGGCCGTTCGAACCCATGACCGCGCCGGCCCGCGTCATCGCCTCGATGCCGCTGGGGATCGCGTCGGCGAAGCCGACCTGCTCCAGCACGTCCAGCGCGGCCTGGTGGATGCGCTGCAGGTCGGCGTCGGTCATCGGCTTGAAGGCGCCGCCATTCATGCCCGGCCAGACCGGACGCTCATTCATGGCGAGCGGTGCCGCCCGCAGCGCCCGGCGCGCCTCCCGCCCGCCGCGGCGCGGAGATTCGGCTTGAACAGCACTCATTGAAAGACCCTCGCTCAGAACTGGCACGGCGAGTGATTTTCCCTTGAAATCAATAGCTCAACAAGCGAGACTATTTCACGGTTTCATGAATTGCACTCATGGATATGGCAGGTCGTGACCTTCCCCCGCTGTCCGCTCTCCGTGCCTTCGAGGCAGCCGCCCGGCACATGAGCTTCCGGGTGGCAGCGGAAGAGCTTGGCCTCACCCAATCCGCCATCTCGCACCAGGTCGCGGCGCTGGAGCAGCATTTCGGCGCGCGGTTGTTCGACCGCGCCGGCCGGCGCATTGCCCTCAGCGAGCCGGGCCGCCTGCTGTTCCCGCTGGTGCGCGACGGCTTCGACCGGCTGACCCAGGGCGCCGACCTGCTGCGCCGCGCGCGGATGACCGACGATCTGCGCGTGCAGGTCTACGTGACGGTGGCGGTGCGCTGGCTGATCCCGCGCCTCCACCGCTTCCAGAGCGCCAACCCGAATGTCGTCGTGCGCATCAACACCAGCGTGCTGGATTGGGAGTTCGACCCGCACATCGCCGATCTCGGCCTTATCTGCACGCCATCGCCGGATCGGGCCGGCCTGCACTACGACCTGCTGTTCGAGGCGCTGCTGTTCCCGATCTGCACGCCGGCGGTGGCGCAAAGCGGCCTCGGCCTGCGCCAGCCGGTAGACCTCGTCAATCACGCGCTGCTGCAGGTCTACACGACGGCCAACGACTGGCAGCTCTGGCTCGACGCCGCCGGCGTGCCGCACCTGAAAGGCCGCGCGGCGCCGCAGTTCGACTCCTACCTGCTGGCGATCGAGGCGGCGCTGGACGGGCAAGGCGTCGCCCTCGCCCCGCATTTCATAGTGGGAGAGGATCTGAAGCTCGGGCGCCTGGTGCGCCCGTTCGCGATCGAGGTGCGGCAGCCCGCGCGCTGGTATCTCGCCTGCCCGGCGGAGCGCCGAACCGAACGCGCGATCGAGGCCTTCAGGATCTGGCTGAATGCGGAGGTAGTCGCCGACCCCACCATGCTGCAGGTGGGTTAGCGGGTCCGACGGCCTTTGCCCAATGATGACAGGCACTTGTCACAGAATGGTTCTCAATCAGGCCAGGCTCGCGGATGCAATAAAGGCCTGCGATCATTCGACGTCGCGGACGCCTGCCGTGGAAAATGCCGAGAACAGAATCGAGTGCATCAAGATCGGCCGAGTTCAGGCCTGAAATTCAAGGGGTCCGGGCCCTCGGCGCACTGCTTGTCGCGTCATTTCATATCTGGTTCGGGCGGGTATCCGGCGGCGTCGATGTCTTTTTCATCGTCTCCGGCTATTTGATCCTGGGATCGCTGCTGCGGCAGGCGGAAAAGACCGGAAGAATCGATCTCATCGGTTTCGCCTACCGGCTCAGCAAGCGCCTCCTGCCGGCCGCCTTTTTCGTCATCCTCGCGGTCCTGCTCGGAGCCTGGCTCTGGCTGCCCCAGACGCGGTGGGAGTTCGTCATCAAGGAGGCGGTCGCCTCCACGCTCTACCTTGAGAACTGGAGGTTGATCAGGCAGTCGGTCGACTACCTCGCACGGGACGAGTTGCCGAGCCCGTTCCAGCACTACTGGGCAATATCGATCCAGGGCCAATTCTACGTCATCTTCGGAATCGGCATCGCGCTCCACCTGTATCTCTCGCGCAAGGCGATCGGGCGCGCGTGGAACCCCTTGATCCTGATCGGCGCGATCTTCGCGGGCTCGCTGGCATACTCCATCTGGCTGACGATCGTCGATCAGCCGACCGCCTACTTCAGCACCTTCACGCGGCTCTGGGAGTTCGCGCTCGGCGGAATCCTGGCGGCGGTCCTGCCGCGATTGAGCCTTTCGTATGGCACGCGTCTCTTCCTCGGCTGGATCGGGTTCGTGGCGATCCTCAGCTGCGGCGCGGTGCTGCAGGTCGCGACCTTGTTTCCGGGTTACGCCGCGCTGTGGCCGACGTTTGGCGCATGCTGTGTAATCGCGGCCGGGCGAACCGGCAGCAAGGTCGGGGCCGACGCGATATTGGCATCGCGCCCGCTCGCCTACATCGGCGACATCTCCTACAGCCTCTATCTGTGGCACTGGCCGCTGCTGATTTTCTATCGCGCGATCTTCAACGAGGTCGAGGCCGGCTTGTGGGCGGGTCTTGCAATCCTGGCGATCTCGATCGTGCTGTCCGCCGCGACCCAGCGCTACATCGAACAGCCTTTCATCAATCTCGAGCGCACGACCGCCAATCCGTGGCCGTGGCTGGCGCAAGCGGCGGCGGCGGGCATCATGATTCTGTCGGTCGCCGGTGGATGGTACCTCTACGTGGCGAAGGTCAAGCATGACGAGATCGCCGCGCCGCTCGACCTCGCCACCCATCCCGGAGCGCTGGCATTCGATCGCCCGGCGTCCAGCACCGGAGCTGATATCAGGCCAGGTCCATTGTGGGTGCGCGACGACAAACCGGTGGCGTACGACGACGGCTGCCATCAGTCGCTCGAATCCAGCAAGCTGGTGACCTGCGTGTACGGCGACAAGGATGCTCCGATCGGCATTGCAATCGTCGGCGGGTCGCATTCGCTCATGTGGCTTCCTGCGTTCCAGGAGATCGCCGCGCGGCGTGACTTGAAGATCATCACCATGACCAAAAGCAGCTGCCTGTTCAGCAGCGCCTATATTGGCGGCATCGTTGCATTCAAGGATCAGTGCGCGACATGGAACAAGCAGGCGCTCGCCAAGCTGCTCGAGCTGAAGCCAAGCGCGGTCTTCACGATCGCGACGCGCGGATCGGGTTCGGAAGAAACCATCCCGCAAGCCTATGTGGATCCGTGGCGCGCCCTGGCCGGCGCCGGCATCCAGGTCATCGCGATCCGCGACACCCCATGGATGAGGTTCGACGTCGCGGAATGCGTGGAGATCGCCGGCGCCGACGCGGCCGCCTGCTCCCGCCCCAGGAAGAGCATGCTGGCCGACGTGAATCCCATCCAGAGGGCGAAAGACCTGCCTTCGAACGTGCGCTATATCGATTTGTCGCGGTTTTTCTGCAGCGACGAGATCTGCCCGCCGGTCGCGGGGAATGTCCTGATCTATTCCGACGCGCACCATATCACCGCCACCTACGCCCGCACTCTGGGCCCGGCGCTCGAGGAGGCGGTGTTCTCAGCCTTGCTGCCCACCCCGGACTCCATCGAAGCGACGCACCGATCGACCGGCGTCGCCACGCCGAATTGAACGCCTGGCCAGGCCGACGGGCCCGACGCCATGTCGTTGAAACAACGGGACGTGCCCAACCTGGGATGCGGCCCTTGCATCGGCCGGGCCTGCACTACGACCTGCTGTTCGAGGCGCTGCTGTTCCCGATCTGCAGCCCGGCGGCGGCGCAAAGCGGCCTCGGCCTGCGTCAGCCGGTGGACCTCGTCAATCACGCGCTGCTGCAGGTCTACACGACGGCCAACGACTGGCAGCTCTGGCTCGACGCCGCGGGCGTGCCGCACCTGAAAGGCCGCGCGGCGCCGCAGTTCGACTCCTACCTGCTGGCGATCGAGGCGTTCCGCACGTGGCTGAGGAACGAGGGCGCGGGCGATCCCGCCATGTTGCAGGCGGCCTAGGTATTTCCAGCGCTTCCTTCCGCTCCCGCTCGCGGCGCGCGGCGCAACTCAACTCGAAAAAGTGCTGCTCCGGGGGCCATCAGGCTCGGTCTCGATGCCACGGCCCTGTTTCACGGCGACAGCATGGGAGTCGGTGCCCCACTTTCCGACCAACCGCTTGCCCTGCCACAATTCGGCGGTGTTGCATTTCGACTTGGCCAGCAACTCGTCCGCCTTCAGGAGAGCGGCTGCATCATCAGGGCATTCGATCTGCTCGAAGGATCGAATGCGATCGCTCTCATCCGTGAAATAGCAGCGATAGCTGTTTGTCATCAGCTTTTTCCTCCCTTTTTCTGTTGCCCGCCCGATTGGGTCGTCATTGTCAACGCAGAACGTCCTTGGTGCTGGTGATGAGGACGCAGGTGCAGCCGGTCCCGCTCCAGACCCGATCGTCGCCCGCTCCAGGCGCACCGTAGTTGTAGTCGCCTGGGTTGAGCCTGCGCTCGTCGATCCACAGCTCGCCGGCAAGCAGGTGAAGCTCTTCCACGCCCGCATGGGTATGCGCCGGGTAGCGCGCGCCGGGCGCGAGGCGCACCAGCATGCTGACCCGGTGCCTTGCCGTGTCGGTCGCCAGCAGCTTGCAGTCGATCCCGGGCGCGACCTCGTCCCAGTCCGGCTCGGACCATTGGCGCACCAGTACCGGCGCCGGCTCTCGCCCGGTCTCCTCGGCGATGCGCCGCGCAAGGCGCGCCTGCAGCGATGCCGTCGGACGCAGCACATCGGTGGGCCAGGAAACCAACCGATCGACCACCGGCCGCAGGCTCTCCAGCTCGCGCCGGCAGTCCGGGCACGATGTGATGTGGGCTTCGGCGGCGGCAACCTCGCCCGCGGGCAGGACCTGCAGGGCATAGGCGCACACCGGCTCGGCGTCTGCGCAACGGTTCAGAGGCGTAGTGCGCGAAGTTTGCATACCCCTAGAACGTCAAATGCGCGCTTTTGGATTGGTCGAGGCGGTCGCGGGATGAAAAGGAGTTCCCGGTCGGCGTTTCAGCGCAGAACGTCCTTGGTGCTGGTGGTGAGGACGCAGGTGCAGCCGGTCTCGCTCCAGACCCGATCGTCGCCCGCTCCGGGCGCACCGTAGTTGTAGTCGCCGGGGCTGAGCTTGCGCTCGTCGATCCACAGCTCGCCATCGAGCAAGTGAAGCTCTTCGACGCCCGCATGGGTATGCGCCGGATAGCGCGCGCCGGGCGCGAGGCGCACCAGCATGCTGACCCGGTGCCTTGCCGTATCGGTCGCCAGCAGCTTGCATTCGATCCCGGGCGCGACCTCGTCCCAGTCCGGCTCGGACCATTGCAGTCCGGCCGGCAGCTCTGGCGGCGGCACTGGCTGCTGGCCCGTCTCCTCGGCGATGCGCCGCGCAAGGCGCGCCTGCAGCGGTGCCGTCGGACGCAGCACATCGGTGGGCCAGGCGACCAGACGATCGACCACCGGCCGCAGGCTCTCCAGCTCGCGCCGGCAATCGGGACACGACGCGATATGCGCTTCGGCGGCAGCGGCTTCGTTCGCAGGCAGCGCCTGGGCGGCGTAGGCGCACGTTGCCTCGCTCTGCCCGCAGCGATCGCGATGCAACGTGCTCATGGCTTCCCCGCTTCCGCCGCCAGCGCCTGCCGCAGCTTGTGCAATCCTGAACGAATGCGCGTCTTGAT
>DASSBF010000069.1:0-17224 GCA_035699005.1 Dongiaceae bacterium | reverse complement strand
GCCTCGGCGCCGAAGGAGGACACGACCGCAATGCGCCCCCTAAAGGCCAGCTCGATCGCCTCCACCACGATGCGATCCGCCGTGGCATCCGCCCAGCGGCGATTGAGCCACTCCGCCCTGGCTGCAAGGGCCAGGGGTATGCTTTCGGCCGGAACGCGATCGCTGGCGAGATAAAGCTGTGGCTGCATGGGTCGAGTGGTCTGCAATCTGGATGCGGTGCCGAACCGATAGATCATACTATCGCAATCAACTGTCAATATTAAATTGAAGTGTTAAATATACCTATGTGTCTGATTTTTTGGAATTACGGGTGAGCAGAACTAACCACACGTCCGCTCGCGGCACGCGATCAACAGGTCGAAAGTGTGGAATTATCGCCAGCCGCTACCGCAGGCTCTTGAGATAAGCAATGAGATCGGCCCGGTCGGCTGGGTCGGCGACCCGGAAGTTCATGCGCTGGCCGGGGATCAGCGCCTGCGGGTTGGTCAGCCACTGGTCCAGCATGCGTTCATCCCAGACGACGCCGGAGTTCCTGACCGCAGCGGAGTAGTTGAAATCGGGCAATGACCCCGCCGTGCGGCCGAATACGCCGCGATGGCGCGGGCCCACGCGGTTGGCATCCGGCGAATGGCAGGCGATGCAGCGGCTGTTATAGAGCTCTTCGCCGTGCATCGCATCGGCAGCCTCCGCTCGGACCGCCGTGACCCACAGGGTGGCCCCAGCCAATGACGCGAAGGCGAACACGAACCATCTGTTCATGATGGCCCTCTCGAACATGTTGAGGAAAAGCCCGTCCGCCGCGTCTCCTGAGCATCGGCGAGGAGCGATGCCGGGGGGAGGAGAAGCGACGGACGGATGGTGAAGCCTTATGCGCCGAAGCTCAGCGCCTTGTCCGGCAGGCCCTGGCCGAGTGCGCTGGCGAGCACCGTCCAGTGCATCGTCTCATCGGCCGCGAGGCGGGCGGCAACCTGGCCGAGGCCCTTGTCGCTGAAGGACGGGATGACGCCGAGATAGGCATTGGCTGCACCCTTCTCCAGGCGCGCGGCGAGAGCCAGTACGTCGCCCTGGCTCTTGAGGCTGCCGGCGTTCAGCGCCATCGCATAGTCGTTCATTGATTTCTCGGCAACCGGCTTCCCGCCCAGCTTCTTGACGGTGGCCGCCAGCGCATCGCGATGCGCCTTGTGGTGGCTCTGGAACAGCACGGCGGTGTTCAGCACCGGCTTTTCCAGGAGGCCGCTTTCGGCGCCGAGCTGGTAGGCGTTGATCGCCTCATGCTCCAGGCCGAGCGCGACGTTGAGGATGTCCACGTCCTGCGCGCTGGCGCTGCTGCTCGCGGCCATGCTTTCGCAGCCGCCGAGCACCGCGATGGCGGCGGCCGAAAGCCCGATCGTGCCCGCCCCGCGCAGCAGGGCACGGCGGCCGGTGATGACGCCCGCGATCGGGCGCTTCGACTGGATCAACATTGCGATTTCTCCCACTTTTTCTGGAGGCCGTCGGAACGACGTTGCCTTGCATGGGAGCTACGCGCCCGTTGGGAGAGCGGATGCGTTCACGGGTTCGTGAAACGGCCTCTACTCGCTCGGCGCCGCGAGCGCGCCGGCGAACATCACGGTCGTAGGGGTCCCGGTGGGCGATCCGCCTTCCGGTTCGAGGCTGACGGCGAGGGTGGCACCCGGGGCGAGCAGAGGACGGATAGGCTCTGCGACGTCGCGCTCGGTCTCGCCCGTCGCCGCGATCACGCCGAGCGAGATCGGGGCGCCCGATGGCGGCACTGCCCACAGCTCGTAGGACTTGTCGGCCACCGCGTCGACCTGCGCCGCGCGAACCAGCAGCTTCTTCTGGTCATCGAGCACGGAGACGACGAACGCGGGTTTGCCGCCTTGCGGTGCCAGTTCGGCCACCGCGCTTACATCTGCCTTGAAAATGAGGTCAGGGAACAGGAAGGCGATGCCGACCAGCACCGCGGCGAGCGCGGCCGCGATCCACAGCGGTGCGCGCATCCTGGGCCGGGTCGGCAATCCGACTTCGTGCTGGATGCGCTGCCAGAGGTCGGGCGAGGGTATAGCGGGGGCGACGGCGTTCGCCAGCGGCTGCAGGTGCGAGGCCCATTGCGCGACGGCGCGCTGGGCCGCCGGGTCGTTGCGCAGGCGCGCCTCGAACGCGGCGCGCTCCTCGCCCGCCAGGGTGCCGAGGACGTATTCGCCGGCCAGATCCATCAGATCGTCGCTGTCCATGCTCATGGCTCCAGGCACCTCTTCAGGCGCTGCAGACCGCGACGGATCCAGCTCTTGACCGTCCCAAGCGGCGCGCCCAGGCGGGCGGCCAGTTGCTCATGCGTCAGGCCCTCGTAGTAGGCCAGCCGGATCGATGTCCGCTGGTCTTCCTCCAACTGATCCACGCAGCCCTTCAGGCGCCGCGCATCGTCGGCGGCCATGGCCCCTTCCAGCGGCGAGGGACCGTCGTCGGGCCGCTCCGCCGCCGCCGAGTCCGCCAACGGTTGCAGCGGCTTTTCGCGCCGGAGCCGGTCGAGGCACTTGTTGCGCAGGATCACCGTGATCCAGGGCAGCGCCGGCCCGAGGTCGGGCCGATAGTCCTGGGCGCGGCGCCAGATCGTCACGAAGCACTCCTGCACCGCCTCTTCGGCCCAGTCCCGTCTTCTCAAGATACGGAGCGCCAAGCCGAATAGTTGCGGGGAGGTCAGGCGATACAGCCCGGAAAAGGCCTCCCGGTCACCGCCCTGGCAGGCGATCAGCATTCGGTCGGTGTCGCGCACGGTCAGCCCCGACTTTGACCGCGGCAGCAAGGCGGTCGTTGGTCCAGTCGTTCCGGTTGGCAGTCAACTCGGCGCAGCGTCGTTGGGACTTAGAGGAAGTGTCGAAATCCGTCAACAAACTCCGTTGCGCCGTGCTAGAGGCGTGGCAGGCTTGCTGAGTAGGGAGGTTGGCGTCATGAGCACCGCAGTCCGGGTGGAAAAGCGCGGCCATGTCATGGAAGTCACGCTCGACCGGCCGAAGGTTAATGCCATCGATCTGGCGGCCAGCCGGGCCCTGGGCGCGGCCTTCCAGGAGCTGCAGAACGACCCGGAGCTGCGGGTCGGCATCGTCACCGCGGCCGGCGATCGCATCTTTTCCGCCGGCTGGGACCTCAAGGCCGCCCACCAGAACGAAGAGGTCGGCAAGTGGTGGGAGACGACCGACTACGGCCCGGGCGGTTTCGCCGGCCTGACCGAGCTGTGGGGCCTCAACAAGCCGGTAATCGCCGCCGTCAACGGGCTTGCCCTGGGCGGCGGGTTCGAGCTGGCGATCGCGTGCGACCTCATCATCTGCGCCGAGCATGTCGAGTTCGCGCTGCCCGAGCTGCCGATCGGCATCGTGCCGGATTCCGGCGGCATCCAGCGCGTGCCGCGGCGCCTGCCGCACAACGTCGCCATGGAGCTGCTGCTGCTCGGCCGCCGCATGAAGGCGGAGGAGGCGCTGCATTACGGCATGATCAACCGGGTCGTGCCCAAGGACCAGCCGATGGCGCTGGCGCGCGAATGGGCCGCGACGATCGCCGATGGCGCTCCGCTTACCATCCAGGCGCTGAAAGAGGCGCTGCGCGAGATGGACGGGCACAGCATCCGCGACAGCTTCCGCCTGATCCGCACCGGCAAGCTGCCGACCTACGAGAAGTCGCTGCTGTCGGAAGACGCCAAGGAGGGCGTCCGCGCCTTCGCCGAGAAGCGCAAGGCGAACTTCACAGGCCGCTGACCGCCGCGCCTGCTTCCCAAATGCAGATCGGCGCCGGTGGGGCCGGCGCCGATCTCAACGCACACAGGTGAGCTCGTGGGCTAGCTTACCTGCGTGTTCAGTTGGTTGCTGATCTCCACCACCGCCTGATGCGACGGGTCGTTGTAGATGTAGGTCGTGAACTCGGCGTTGGTGTCCGCGACCGTCCAGTGGCTGTTGCCGTCGCCGGTCAGCGTCACGGTGTCGCCCTTGTCGCCGATGATGGTCAGGTGGTTGTCGGTGTCGGTCATGCTGAGGACATCGTCGATCGACAGCGAGACGTCGTTGCTGCCGTAGCCGGTGGTGTCGATCGCCTCGGCGTTGCTGATCTTCCCCGCTTCATTGTGCCCGAACGACAGGTCCTGGCTCGCCAGGTGGACGGTATCGTGGCCGTCCCCCATGTTGGTCGGGCCGACGCCGCTGGTGTTGATGTGCAGCAGGTCGTCGCCGGAGCCGAGCGTCGTCTGGCCGTTGCCGAGCTGCGAGCTCGAAAGCTCGTAGCGGGCGGATACGGTGATGTCCGCCGTCGCCGGTGTCGAGGTGAGGCCGCCGCTGTCGGTCACCGTGTAGTCGATATGCCGGTCGCCGGCCGCCGTGCTGCTGGTTGAGAACGAGATCGAGTTGGCGAAATCCTCGTACTGGTCGACCGTCTCGTTGCCGGTCTTGCCGACGATGGTGATCGTATAGTCGGCCGTGCTGTGGTCGACGGTGACGGTGAACAGGCTGCTGGCCGGCACGTTGAGGGCATCGCCGGCCTGGAAGGCGCTGGTATGGATCACCGTCTTGGACAGCGTGCCGCTGTCGATATCCGAGAAATCGGCTACCGGCTGGACCGCCGACTGGATGGTCTGGTTGACGGCCCCGCCGAGGTTGACGCTGAAGACCACGTCGTTGTAGTCGCGGTCGCCGCCACCCTTCAGGTCCTCGATGCCGATCAGGAGCTGGCTGGCGAGGCCCGCGCTCACGCCGGAGGCCATATGGTCGATGTCGCTGCCGGCGTTGAAGTCGCTGTTGAGCGCCTTGTCGTGCGTGAAGAACACGTCGCCGTTCATCTGGCTGTTGCCGACATAGACGTGACCGTTGCCGTTCCCGTCGACCTCGATCGAAAGCTGGCCGGCGATCGCGGCCATGGCCGCCGCCTGGCTGTTCGTGCCGGCCGCCGCATTGGCCAGCAGCGTCTTGTTGGTGCCGTCGCTGGCGCCGTTGGAGATCGCGAAGAAGCCGACATGGCTACCGGCCTCCGCCACGCCGAGCGAAACGGTGTTGGCTTGGCTGTAGCCCAGGAAATCCTTGACCATCGCGGAGCCGAGCTGGCCCTCGGCGGTCGCCGAGGCATCCAGCCAGACGAACTTGACTGAGCCTGGGACGATGTTGCCCTGGTCGTCATACCGGTAGGTGCCGACCATGTTGTGGTTGCCGGCGGCCTCCTTCTGGAAGGTCACGGTCAGCGGCGCCGTGGCGGTCAAGGCCATGTTGGACGGATCGACGCCGTTGAGCAGGTTCGCGGCCGGCTTCGCAACCTTCGCGCTGTCGTTGCTGTAGAGGTAGGCGCCAACCGAAGCGTCGGCGGCGGGATTGTAGGCGGTGCTGGTATTGACGATGTGGCTCTCGAGCGATCCGTCCTTGGCCGCCGTAGCCGGCGCCTCGTTCACGTTCGCGACGCTGACCGTGAAGGATTGCTGGATCGAATGCCCGGCGCTGTCGGTCGAGGTGATCTTCAGATCGACGCTCGGCTCGGTTTCGCGATCGAGCGAGAGGCCGGCTTTCAACTGAAGCTGTCCGTTCGCCACTTCGAACCGGCCGTCCGACACCTGATAGGCAAACGATTCGCCGGCATCGGGATCCGTCGTAGTGAGCTGGCCCACGGCCGCGCCGGCGGCGTTCTCGCTCACGCTGAGGCTCGAGAGCTGGATGGCGCCCGGCGCCTCGTTGACATCGGCGACGCCGACCGTGAAGGTCTTCTGGATCTGATGTCCGCCCTCGTCGGTGGCGGTCACGGCCACGTCGACGCTGTGTTCCGTCTCGTAGTCGAGCGACGCGCCGGTCTTCAGCTTGAGCTGGTTGTTCACGACCTCGAAGCGGCCGTCCGAGACACTGAAAGTCTGTGTGTCGCCTGAATCCGGGTCCGCGACCCAAAGAACGCCTGCGACCGCGCCGGCCGCATCTTCGGCGACGGTGCTGCCCGCCCAGGTGAGGGCGCTCTGCGCTTCGTTCACGTCGCCGATGGCGATCGTGAAGGTCTGCGAGATCGTGTGCTTGGCGCCGTCGGTGGCAGTCACCGTGACATCGACGCTGTCGGTGGTCTCGTGGTCGAAGGACACGCCGGGTTTCAGCTTGAGCTGGCCGCCAACCACCTCGAACCGATTGTCCGAGACCTTGAACGCCTGGACGTCGCCGGCATCCGGGTCGGTGACCGAGAGCGCGCCGATGACGCCGCCGGGCATGTTCTCGTCGACCTGCGCATTGTCGAGCGTCAGCGCGGTCTGTTTTTCGTTCACGTCGGTGACGTTGACGGTGAAGGTTCTGGTGATCTGGTTGCCACCCTTGTCGGTGGCGGTCACGTCGACATCCACGCTCGAGCCCTGCTCGAAGTCCAGCGAGACGCCAGTCTTCAGCCGGAGCTGGTTGCTGACCACCCGGAAGCGGTCGTCGGAGACCGTGAAGGTCTGCCTGTCTCCCGCATCGGGGTCGGTGACCATCAGCTTGCCGATCGTGGCCCCGGTCGCATTCTCCTTGACGGTGTGGGCGCTGAGCGTCAGGCCCGTCTGGGCTTCGTAGGCGTTGCCGACGCTGATTGTGAAGCTCTTTGTGATCTGGTGGTTCCCGCCATCGGTCGCCGTGACGTCGAGGCTGACCTTCGATCCCTGCTCGTAGTCGAGCGAGACGCCGTCCTTGAGCTTGAGCTGGCCGTTCACGACCTCGAACCGGCCGTCCGAGACCGAGTAGCTCTGGCTGTCGCCCTTGTCCGGGTCGGTGACCTTCAAGGTGCCGATGATCGCGCCGGACGCGTTCTCGGTCACCTTGGTGCCGCTCAGCGTCATCGCGGTCTGCGCTTCGTTGACGTCCTGAACGCCGATGGCGAAGGTCTTGCTGATCTGGTGGTTGGCTGCGTCGGTTGCCGTCACCTTGACATTGACGGTGGCGGCCGACTCGTGGTTCAGCGAGACGCCGTCCTTGAGCTTGAGCTGTCCGTTGACCACCTCGAAGCGGCTGTCGGACACCTTGAAGCTCTGGCTGTCGCCGGCATCTGGGTCGGTCACGCTCAGTGTCCCGACCACCGCGCCGGCCGCGTTCTCCGAGACCTTGCTGGCGCTCAAGGCAATGCCGGTCTGCTTCTCGTTCACGTCACCGACGTTGACGGTGAAGGTTTGCGAGATCTGGTGGCCGGATTTGTCGGTCGCGGTCACCTTGACGTCGACTTGCGGCTCGCTCTCGTGGTCGAGCGATGCGCCGCTCGTCAGCTTGAGCCGGCCGTTCACGACCTGGAACCGGCTGTCTGACACCGAATAGCTTTGCTTGTCGCCCACATCGGGATCGGCCACCTGCAGCGCCCCGATGACGGCGCCCTTGGCGTTTTCGGAAACGTTGTTGTTGCCGAGCGTCAGCGAAGTCTGCGCTTCATTGACATCGCCGACCGCTATGGTGAAGGTGCGCGCGATCTGGTTGCCGCCGGCATCGGTGGCGATCACCTGGAGACTGACCGCCGGCTCGCTCTCGTGGTCGAGCGAAACACCGTCCTTCAGCTTGAGCTGGCCGTTGACCACCTCGAAACGGTCGTCCGAAATCGAGAAGCTCTGCATGTCGCCGGCATCCGGATCGGCGACCGTCAAGGTGCCGATCACGGCACCCACGGCGTTCTCCGCCACCTTGCTGTTGCCCAGCGTGAGACCGGTCTGCACCTCGTTGGCGTCCCCGACCGCGATGGCGAAAGTCCTGGCGATCTGGTTGCCGCCGGAATCAGTGGCTGTCACCTGGACGTCGATAGTCGGCTCGCTCTCGTGATCCAGCGAGACGCCGTCCTTCAGCTTGAGCTGGCCGTTCACCACCTCGAACCGATCATCCGACACCGAGAAGCTCTGGCTGTCTCCGGCGTCGGGATCGGCTACCGTCAGTGTGCCGATCACCGCACCCGCCGCGTTCTCCATGACCTGATCGTGATCGAGCGCAAGGGCGGTCTGCGCGTCGTTGGCGTTTCCGACCGAAAGGGTGAACGTCTCCTCCACTTTGTTGCCGGCGCTGTCGGTGGCCGTCACGGTCACGTCCAGGCTCGGCTCCGTCTCGAAGTCGAGCGCGATGCCGTCTTTCAGCTTGAGCTGGCCGCCGACCACCTCGAAGCGGCTGTCTGAAACCTCGAAGCTGTGCGTATCGCCGGAATCCGGATCCACCGCGGTCAGCGTTCCGATGACGGCCCCGACCACGTTTTCGACCAGGTTGTTGCCGGACAGGCCAAGACCTGTCGGCGCCTCGTTGACATCGGCAATAGTGACGTGCGCCGACAGGGTCTTGATATCGCCGGTGCGCGAGGTTGCCGTGATGTCGAGGTCGATCCCGGATTCGAACTCGAAGTCGAAGCCGACTCCGTCGCGCACGCGCAGCACGCCGTTCACCACCTCGAATCGCGCGTCCGAAACCTTGAACGTGAAGTCGGCCGGGTCGCCTTCAATGATGGCGCCGAGCGAACCTCCAGACCGGTTCTCGGCAATGCGCCAGGGATCGTGGCTGCTCCAGGTCACCAGGACCGGCGCTTGGTCCGAATGGTCTCCGTCGTACTGTGGTTCCTCGTCGTCGCTTGATGCCATGAAGGCGAGGGAGGTGTCGCCCAGGGTGCCGGCAGCACGGAATCCGCCGAATTGAGGGTCGGCCGGATGGAAGGCACGGTACTCGGCCGGCCCGCCATCCATGTAGCCCAGATTGTCGTTGGCAGGGCCGGCGGCGGTCTGCAGCGCCGCCACGTCGTTGCCCGCCAGGATGGAGGCGAGGTCGATCTTCTTCCCGTCGGGAAGCGTCAGTTCGCCTTCGACATCGTCAAGCTTGAGCTCTTCGACGATGGCGCCGGTCTCGTCGCGGACGAGCACTTCATCGCCGCTGATCTCGAGACGGTAGTCGCCGATGGTTACCTGGTCGGACACGAGGCCGCTCCAATGCAAGATCGATTGGAGACAGGGTGCCCGAGTAGTCTTAAAAGGGTTATTAGCGGTGCGGTGCATCCCGCACACCGCCGTGTGCAAAGGGATCAGAAAAATCGAGACAGATACAATGCGTGTGATTTGTTAGAGGCGAATTAACCATATCGGATACGCAATCGTCTCCGTCCCTGGCGGTGGGTCACATTCCGGTATGGTCATTGCAATGGCCTCAACAGACTGCGCGATATGATGTGGCGCTGGATCTCGGATGTCCCGTCCCAGATTCGTTCCACGCGCGCATCGCGCCACAGCCGCTCGACCCCAACCTCTTCCATCAGACCCATGCCGCCGAAGATCTGGACCGTCTGGTCCGTCACCCTGGCCAGCATCTCGGTCGCGAACAGCTTGGCCATCGCATAGTCGGCATCGGTCGCGGTGCCTCGGTCGGTCTTCCACGCGGTCCGCAGGCATAGCAGGTTGGCGGCCTCGATCTCGGTCGCCATATCGGCCAGCTTGAACGACGTGCCCTGGAACTCGCCGATCGCCTTGCCGAATTGCTTGCGGGTGGCGGCCCACTGGGTCGCCATTTCGAGCGCCCGCTGGGCCCGGCCGACGCACTGCGTCGCGACGGTCAGGCGCGTCGCGCCAAGCCACTGGTTGGCGACATCGAAGCCGTGGTGGACCTCGCCCAGGACCTGGCGCTTGTGCACCCGACAATTGTCGAACACCAGCTCGCAGTGATGGAATCCTCGATGGGAGACGGAGTGCGGGCCCATGCGCACGTCGAGGCCCGGCGCGCCCTTGTCCACCAGGAATGACGTGATCTTCTTCCTGGCGCCCCTGCCGGTTTCCTCGACGCCGCTGGCCGCGAACAGGATGATGAAATCCGCGACGTCGGCGTAGGAAATGAAGTGCTTCGTGCCGTTGATCACGAACGCATCGCCGTTTGCCTCGGCGCGAGTCTGCATGGAGCGCAGGTCGGAGCCGGCGTTGGGTTCTGTCAGGGCCAGGCACTCCACGCGTTCGCCGCGGATCGCCGGCAGCAGATAGCGCTCGACCTGCTCGCCTTTGCAGGCGCGCAGGATGTTGCTGGGCCGCGCGACCGCGTATTGCAGAGCGAATGAGGTGCGGCCGAGCTCGCGCTCCATCAGGGTCATCGCAACGTGATCGAGGCCGCCGCCGCCCAGCTCCTCGGGCATGTTGGCGGCGTAGAAGCCGGATTTGATCGCAGCCGCGTGAATCTGCTGGATCAGCTCCGGCCGCACCCTGTTCGTGCGCTCGACTTCCTCCTCGTGCGGCTTCAGCTCCTGCTCGACGAAGGCGCGGATGCTGTCGATCAGCATTTGCTGTTCGGAAGTCAGGCCGAAATCCATGGCACTCTCGTTATTTCCTTTTCGGCAGCGCGATGGCACGTCCGGAATTGGCGGGCAAAGGCATCGACTGATGCGCCGCCATGATCTCGGCCAGCTTGGCTGCGACCTCCGGCCGGAACGGCGTGGATTTCGGCTCGCCCGAGCTGTCGATGTTGACCAGCATGAACTCCGAGGTCGCCGCAATCTCGTCGCCGAGCCGCGCCGTATGCATCGTGTGGAACAGCTGGAAGCGTTTCTGGTCGAACCCGATCAGCTGGGTGCGGACCTCGACCTCTTCGCCTTCCTTGACCTCGCGCAGATAATTCACGTGCGCTTCCAGCGTATAGATCGTGGTCTTGGTGGCGCGCCGCTCCGCATCGGACATGCCGATCAGATCCTGGAACGCATCTGTCCCCAGGCTCATGATCACCAGGTAGTAGCCGTCATTCAGGTGGTCGTTGTAGTCCACCCATTCCGGCTTTACCTGAATCCGAAACACGCTGAGCGGCGCCGCGATGGCCATCCCTATTCGTCCGGCCGCAGTCCATGGCGCTGCTTGGCGCCCTTGATCGCGTCCAGCACGCTGATGATGGCATCGTCGCGATAGCGCTCCAGCTGCTTGATCGAGCGGTTGCCCTTCTGCTGGTCGGTGCCTTCCACCACGCGGTCGATCAGCTGATCGGTCAGTTGCGGAGCCTTCAGCTTGGTCCAGGGCAGTTCGAGGGCGGGGCCGAACTGCGCCATGAAGTGCTTCATGCCCGCATCGCCGCCGGCCAGCGTGTAGATGAGGAAGCTGCCCATGAACGAGAACCGGATGCCGCAGCCGAAGCGGATCGCATCGTCGATCTCAGCGGTGGTGGCGACGCCCTCGTCGATCATGTGCAGGCTCTCGCGCCACACCGCCTCCAGCAACCGGTCGGCGACGAAGCCCGGAATCTCGGAATTCAGCTTCAGCGGATGCATGCCGATGCCGGCATAGATTTTCGCGGCCGCATCGGCCGCATCCTGCGAGGTCTTCTTGCCTTTGACGACCTCGACCAGCGGCAGCAGGTAGACCGGGTTGAACGGATGGCCGACCAGGCCGCGGTCCGGATTGACGGCATCGTTGTAGAAATCGCTGGGCAGCAGGCCCGATGTGGAGGAGCCGATGATCGCGTTCGGCTTGCAGGCCCGGGTGATCTGGGCGTGGAGCTTGCGCTTCAGATCCTCGCGCTCCGGCGCGCTTTCCTGGATGAAGTCGGCGTCCTTCACACACTCCTCGACCGTCTTCACGACCTTGAGCCGACTCTGGCTGGCGCCCGGCTTCAACCCGACGCGATCGAGGGCGGGCCAGGCATTGGCAATATTGGCGCGCAGGGTCGCTTCGCCGTTCGGCGCCGGGTCCCAGGCGATCACGTCGAGGCCGTTGGCGAGGGCACGCGCGGACCAGCCGCTGCCGATCACGCCGGCGCCGATCACGGCGAAGGTCTTGATGTCGGTGATGTAGGCCATGTGCGTTCTCCTCGCGTGATCTCAGTTGCGCGGCTTGAGGCCGAGCTTCTTGCGGCCTTCCGCCGGCGTCAGCGGCCGGCCGCCCAGCTTCTGGATGATGTCGATGGCGCGATCGACCAGGGTCGCATTGCTGGCATAGACGCCCTTCTCGAGCCACAGATTGTCCTCGAGCCCGACGCGCACGTTGCCGCCGAGCAGCATGGCCTGCGCCACCATCGGCATCTGCATGCGGCCGATGCCGAAGCCGGCCCACACCGCGCCCTCCGGCAGGTTGTCCTTCATCGCCTTCATGGAGACCGTGTCGGCCGGCGCACCCCAGGGAATGCCGAGGCAGAACTGGAACATAGGCGGAGCGTCGAGCAGGCCTTCCTTCAGCATCTGCTTGGCGAACCAGAGATGGCCGGTGTCGAACACCTCCAGCTCCGGCTTCACACCCAGCTCCTGGACGCGCTTGGCGCCGGCGCGCAGCTGCTTGGGGGTCGAGACGTAGATGAGATCGCCATCGCCGAAATTGAGCGTGCCGCAATCCAAGGTGCAGATTTCCGGCAGCAGCTCCTCGACATGCTTCAGGCGCTCGATCGGGCCGACCAGGTCGCAGTTGGGGCCGAACTTCATCGGCTCCTCGCCGGGGCCGATATCGAGGTCTCCGCCCATGCCTGCGGTCAGGTTGACGATCATGTCGACGCCGGAGGAGCGGACGCGGTCGACCACCTCGGCATAGAGCTTCACATCGCGCGCGCCCTTGCCGGTCTCCGGATCGCGCACGTGCATGTGGCAGATGGTGGCGCCGGACTTGGCGGCCTCGATCGCGGAATCGGCAATCTGCTTGGGTGTCACCGGGATGGCGGGATGCCTGCCGACCGTGTCGCCCGCGCCGGTGATCGCGCAGGTCACGATGACTTCGGTATTCATGGGAAAGGCTCCTCCTGGGATGCGGCTCCGATTGCGGAAAGGGTGCTGCGGCCAGTAAAATCTGGATTGACGAATTACGACATCGCCTTGGATCGTGCCGACGCCCTTGGCCTCAGCGCAAAGCCGGCATGATGCCGCCCCGGATGCGGCGGCGTTCCTCGGTCGGAGCCTTGCCGGCCCATGACCGGTAGGCGCGCGAGAAATGCGCGGGCGAGGCAAAGCCGCTGGCGACCGCGATCTCCACCACCGCGAGGTCGCTGTATTGCAGCAGGGCGCGCGCGCGCTGCAGACGCAGGTCCAGGTAGTAGCGGTGCGGCGTCATGGAGAAATGGCGATGGAACAGCCGCTCCAGCTGGCGCAACGACAATCCCGCCTTCTTCGCCAGCGCGGCTGCATCCAGCGGGTCCTCGAGATTCTGCTCCATCAGCGAGAGCGCCTGCGACAGGCCGGCATGGGTGACGCCCTGCCGCGCGGGCGGCTCCATGCGCTGACGGTCGCTGGGCGGGCGGATGCGGGCGTGGATGAACTGCTCCGAGGCGGCCGCCGCCAGGCGATGGCCATGCTGCAGCGAGATGAGATGCAGCATCATGTCGAGGGCCGCGGTCCCGCCGGCACAGGTCAGGCGGTTGCGATCGATCACGAACAGGCCGCTATCGGCGTCGACCTTCGGGAAGGCTTCGCGGAACGAATCCAGCCCTTCCCAATGGGTGGTCGCGCGATAGCCGTCCAGCAGCCCCGCCCAGGCGAGGAAAAAGCCGCCGGTATCGATGGCGCCGAGATCGACGCTGCGGCTGTTGAGGCCGGTCAGCCACTTGCGGATCGCCCGGTCGAAATAGCGCTCGGGCTCGAAGCCGGCGCACACCACCGCGAGCGCGAGATCGAGCTTGCGGTCCAGGCTGTGATCCGCCAGCAGCGACATGCCGTTGGACGCCGTCACCGATTTACCGTCGCGCGAAACCACGACCCAGCGATAGAGCTCGCGCCCAGCCAGCCGGTTCGCCACCCGCAACGGCTCGACCGCCGACACGAACGCAAGCATGGAGAATTGCGGCGCGATCAGGAAGCCGACCGTCTGCGGCGTTTCGATCGGCGCGCTCTGGATGCGCGGATCGGGATTCATGGCCGCTCCTGGAAGCCTGTTCTTGCGCTGAGTCGTGATTCGTCATGGGTTGGCGGAAATTGTCAACGATCTCTGCCATGCCGGAGAAGAGACGAGCGGGTCCCGCCGCCGTATGAGGACCTGTCCGCTCCTATCGGACAGCCCTGTTTGAACGCTATTGCTTTGGAATCGCCGAACAACTTGGAAGTTGTCGGGCCCTCGGCTATTGCTGGTGACGCCGCCGAGCCCGTGACATTCGAGGGCCGCTGGCTGGCGGGCGTCGCGCAAAGGGGGATTGATGCTCAGACTGCTCGGTCGGCGGTTGGCGTTCAGCGCCGTGGCGCTGATTGTCGCTTCCGCGCTGATCTTCGCCGTGACCGACTGGCTGCCGCGCGATCTGGCGAGCCGAATCCTGGGCGAGCAGGCAACGCCGGAAAACATCGCGGCGGTACGGGCTGAGCTGCGGCTCGACCAACCGCCCTACAAGCGCTACCGCGCTTGGCTGGAGCATGCGGTCAAAGGCGACTTCGGTCGTTCCTTGATCGCCGACCGGCCGGTCGCCGATATGATCGGCCCGCGCCTGCGGAATACGCTGTTCCTGATTTTTTGCGCGGCGATCGTTGCGATTCCGGTATCGATCGTGCTGGGCATCCTCGCCGCGGTCGGTCGCAATGGCATCTTCGACAAGGCGATCGGCAGCCTGGCGGTCGGAGCCGTCTCCATGCCGGAGTTTCTCATCGGCTATTGCCTCATGCTGTATTTGTCGGTGCAGCAGCGCTGGTTTCCGGCAATCGTCACATTCAAGCCTGACCGGACGATGGCGGAGAATCTGCACGCCATCCTGCTTCCGATGCTGACCCTGCTGGTGCTTGTGCTCGCCCACATGGTTCGGATGATCCGTTTCTCCATGCTGGATGCCCTGGCCAGCCCCTATGTCGAGATGGCCAAGCTCAAGGGCCTTTCAATGCGGCGGATCGTGATCCATCACGTCTTGCCCAACGCACTGGCTCCGATCATCAACGTCATTGCGCTCAACCTCTCGTATCTCGTCGTCGGGGTCGTGGTGGTGGAGGCGGTGTTCACCTACAACGGCCTCGGCCGCCTGATGGTGGACGCGGTTTCCAACCGCGACGTGCCGGTGGTGCAGGCGTGCGGGCTGATCTTCGCCATCGTCTTCATCGGCCTCAACCTGATCGCGGACGTGCTGTCCCATTCCCGGCAACCCGCGCCTCAGGCATCCGCGGCGAGGGGGCCGATGACCGTGCTCCGCACCCGGGTCGGCGCGACCGCCATAGCCGGAACCCTCATCATCCTCGCCTGCATCGGAGGGGCGGTCCTGGCGCCCTGGGTCGCGCCCTACGATCCGAACCTGCCGATGGGCGGCCGCTGGGATGCGCCGTCCGCGGAGCACTGGCTGGGCCTCGACCAGATCGGCCGCGACATGCTCTCGCGCGCACTCTATGGCGGCCGCGTCTCCATCGGCCTCGCGCTGCTGGCAACCGTCCTGGCGTTTGCCGTGGGCATCGTCACGGGCTTTGCCGCTGCGGTGCTCGGTGGGTGGATCGATATTCTCCTGTCGCGCATTGCCGATATCATCCTCTCCATCCCGATCCTGATTTCCGCGCTCATCGTCATTTCGGGATTCGGCACCACCATGCCGATCCTGGTCCTCACCATCGGCTTCCTCTATTCGGTGCTGGTGTTCAGGGTCGCGCGCTCGGTCGCGATGAACATCGCCGTGCTGGAATATGTCGAGGCCGCACGCCTGCGCGGCGAGGGGCTGATGTGGGTGATCCTGCGCGAGATCCTGCCCAACGCGATCCCGCCGCTGGCGGCGGAGTTCGGCCGGTGCTTCTGTTTCGCATTCCTGTTCATCGCCGCGCTCGGCTTCCTCGGCCTTGGAGTCCAGCCGCCGGATGCCGATTGGGGCAGCATGGCGAAGGAGAGCGCGCTTGCCATCCCCGCCGGCATCGCCGCGCCGCTCTACCCGGCGGCGGCGATCGCACTGCTCGCCATCGGAGTCAATCTGGTGGTGGATTGGCTGTTGTCGATCTACTCGCGCCCACAGGGGGAGAATGCATGAGGGCGCCATGGCGCAGGTAAAGCCCAAGACCGAGTCGGAGCTCCTCGACGTCCGCGATCTCAGGATCGAGGCCGTGACCGAAACCGGCACGCGGCTGACGCTGGTCGAGGATGTGAGCTTCACCTTGAGGGCCGGCGAGGTGCTCGGGCTGATCGGCGAATCCGGCGCCGGCAAGTCCACGATCGGACTTTCGACGCTGGCCTATGCCCGCCCTGGATGCCAGATCACCGGCGGGCAGATCTTGTTCCACGGCCGCGATCTGCGCGGGCTGAATGTCCGGGGGCGGCGGAGCCTGCGCGGCGTCAAGGTCGCCTATGTCGCGCAGAGCGCGGCGGCGGCGTTCAACCCCGCGCACACGATCCATGACCAGGTGTGCGAGGTGGCGCTCCAGCATGGGGTCATGAACCGCGCCCAGGCGCGGATGGATGCGATTCGCCTGTTCAAGGAGCTGGATCTGCCCAGCCCCGACCGGTTCGGCGATCGCTACCCCCACCAGGCCTCCGGCGGGCAGCTGCAGCGCGCGATGGCCGCAATGGCGATGATCGCCAAGCCCGACCTGCTGGTGTTCGACGAGCCGACCACGGCGCTCGATGTCACGACCCAGGTGGAGGTGCTGGCCTCCTTCAAGAAGCTGATTCGGGAGCATCGGACCGCTGCGCTCTACATCACCCATGACCTGGCCGTGGCCGCGCAGATCGCCGACCGCATCATGGTGCTGCGGCGCGGCAAGATGGTGGAGCTGGGCGCGGCCACCCAGATTCTCCAGCACCCCCAGATGGAATACACCAGCATGCTGGTGGCGGACCGCATGGCCGCCGAACGGAGCCGGTTCGTCGAGAGCCATGCCGAGGGAGACCGCCCGATCCTGGAGGTGAGGAACGTCGTCGCCGCCTATCGCGGAACGGCCAAGGTGATCGACGACGTGTCGGTCGACCTCCGGCGCGGCGACACCTTGGCGATCGTCGGCGAATCCGCCTCGGGCAAGAGCACCTTGGCGCGCGTCATCGTCGGCCTGCTGCCACGCCAGCGGGGCGACATCCTGTTCGACGGGTCGAGCCTGAGGCCGAGGCACCAGGACCGCGACAAGGACCAGCGCCGCCGCATCCAGATGATTTACCAGGCGCCGGACATATCGCTCAATCCGCGCCAGACCCTGCTCGATATCATCGGGCGGCCAGTGCAATTCTATTTCGGCGCGGGCAGGACGGAAGTGCGTACGCGGGTCGAGGAGTTGCTCCATCAGATCGAGCTGCCGCCGGAATACATCGCGCGCCGACCGCACGATTTGTCGGGCGACCAGAAGCAGCGCGTCTGCATCGCGCGCACCCTGGCGGCGCGGCCAGACATCATCATTTGCGACGAGGTTACCTCGGCGCTGGATCCGTTGATGGAGG
>DASSBF010000068.1:0-10335 GCA_035699005.1 Dongiaceae bacterium | reverse complement strand
GAAGCTGCCGATCGTCTATGACCCGCGCGTGGCGAACGGCCTGATCGGGCACTTCGTCGGCGCGATCAACGGCGCGTCGATCGCGCGCGGCACCAGCTTCCTCAAGGACAGGATGGGCCAGCAGGTGTTCGCCAAGGGCATTCGCATCATCGACGACCCGCACCGGCCGCGCGGCCTGCGCTCCAAGCCGTTCGACGGCGAAGGCGTCGCCAACCGGAAGCGGGCGCTGATCGAGGATGGCACGCTCACGACTTGGCTGCTGGATTGCCGCTCGGCCCGGCAGCTCGGCCTCACCACCACGGGGCATGCCGCACGCGGCACCTCGTCCCCGCCATCGCCCTCTGCCGCCAACCTCTACCTGGAGCCGGGCAGCGTGACGCCCGAGGCCCTGATGGCCGACATCAAGCAGGGCTTCTATGTCACCGAGCTGATCGGCCACGGCGTCAACGGCGTGACCGGCGACTACAGCCGCGGCGCGGCCGGCTACTGGATCGAGAACGGGAAGCTGACCCATCCGGTCTCCGAAGTGACAATCGCCGGCAACCTCAAGGACATGTTCCTGAACCTCACACCCGCGAACGACCTGGTGTTCCGCTACGGCACCGATTCGCCGACCGTGCGGATCGAAGGCATGACCCTGGCGGGTGCGCAGGCCCAGACATAAGCCGGCGGGCGTGAAGCGGGTCACAGCAGCCATCTGGCGCAATCCGCTCCTCGTCACCATCTTGTGAAGCGCCGGGGCAACCGCGGGCTCGCCCTGCGCGTTGTCCCGATGGAAGATGGTGGAGAGGTGCGCCATGGAGCGACGTCTTCAACTCTGGCTTGGGGTCAGCGCCTGCGCCCTGCTCGGCGCGGCGACCCTGCCCGCACCGGCCTTCGCCGAAATGCGCGGCGGCAACGGCCAGGAGAGCAGCTCGCAGGACAACGACCCCGACCCCAACGGCGGGTTCCAGCACGAATGCGGCGAGCCCGGCGGCTGCGCCGAAGCCGGCGAGCATTTCGAGTCACGCTCCGCCGACGAACTCGGCGACGAGGGAACCAGCCGCCCGCCTTTGGTGACACCCAGCCGGCCGCGCAGCGGCAACGGCGGGCTGAGCGAAGGCGATTCCGTCCACGGCGTCGTCCGTGGCGGCTCCCTCGGCGGCGGGGGCGGCGGCCTCGGCGACTAGCCGCCGCAGGATGCGTCGCACCGAGGCGAGGCCGCCCCACAACCTTGGCCTGAATCGATATTGACCGGCGCCCGGCGCAACCTCCAGTATTTGCCGGGGGCGCGGCGGAGCCGCCGGCATGGAGGGGGATGGCCAGCCATGAAGATGCAGAGTGCCGCGGCCGGGGCTGCCGCGCTGCTTCTTGCAACAGCGATACTTGGGCCGCCGGCCGGCGCCGACGACATGACCGAGATCGATTGCGGCAGCTCGCCCTTCGGTTTCGCGGATGCCGGGTACCATCTGGATTGCGAGCGCTCCACCAAGCAGGTGCGGGCGGGCGAATCATCGGGCGGAACGCAGATCGACGTCATGACGATCAGCGGCGACGAGCCGCGCATGTTCATGACCGTCATCAGCATGAAGATCAATGCGCCGCGGCTCTATCTGGAGCACCGGAACCTCAGGCAGAGCTTCGACGACACCTTCAAGAGCATCGAGGTCGAGGAGTGGAAGGGCATCGGCAACAAGAACGGCTATGACAGCGCGGAATTCAAGGCCGAGATCAGCGGGATGCCGTCCTGGTGCGTCGCGATCCAGCGCTATTCGAACCCGGCCTGGACCGGATTCAAGCGCCACGTGGTCGGCATGGGCTGCTCTCCTGGGAGCCGCGATCCGGTCTATGACGCCCTGCCAAAATTGCGCTCGCCGGGGGATTAGCGGCGCAAACCCCTTCCCGCTCCCCACGCGCGTCCTTGCCATGAGCGGCCTTTTCCAGCACTAAGGCTGGGCGGCCGGGTTTGGCCGCGATGCGCCATGGGGAATGCCGGCAATGGAACAAGCCGCGACCGGACATATGTTGTTCGGCGTCGATCCCTTGTGGATCTCGACGGTCCTGCTGATCGCGACCTATGCCGCGATCATGACCGAGAAGCTCAACCGCGCGATCGTGGCGCTGCTGGGTGCCGGGATCATGATCTCCCTCGGCATCCTCAACCAGGAGCAGGCGGTCGACGGCGTCGACTTCAACACCCTGGCGCTGCTGACCGGCATGATGCTGATCGTCGCCATTTCGCGGCGCTGCGGCATCTTCCAGTACGTCGCGATCCGATCGGCCAAGGCCGCGCGCGCCAGCCCCGCCGGCATCCTCGTCATGCTGGCGGTGGTGACCGCGGTCATTTCGGCGCTGCTCGACAACGTGACGACCGTGCTGCTGATCGCGCCCGTGACGCTGGTAATCTGCCGCGAACTCAAGGTGAAGCCCTATGCATTCCTGTTCAGCGAGATCTTCGCCAGCAACATCGGCGGAACCGCGACCCTGATCGGCGACCCGCCCAACATCATCATCGGGTCCGCCGCCAACCTCAGCTTCATGGATTTCGTCCATGCGCTGACCCCGGTCATCGTGGTCATCCTGCTGGTCAACTGCCTGGCCATCCATTTGATCTGGGGCCGCACCCTGTCGGCCAGCGTCGAGGCCAAGGCCCGGGTCATGGCGCTCGACCACCGCGATGCCATCACCGACCGGCCGCTGATGATCAAGTCCGTCGTCGTGATCGCCCTGGTGATCGTGGCATTCGTGCTGGCGCGTCTGCTGCATCTGGAGGCGGGCACCATCGCCATGTTCGGGGCGGCCATCCTGCTGATGCTCGACAATCTCGGCCGCGCGGTCGAGGATCAGCACCACCGCCTGATCGAGAGCTTCAACGAGGTGGAGTGGATCACCATCTTCTTCTTCGTCGGCCTGTTCATCGTGGTCGCCGGCGTCGAGCATGCCGGCCTCTTGAAAATGCTCGCGGACTGGCTGGTCAGCGTGACGCACGGCGACCGCTGGCTGATGGGCGTCTCGATCCTGTGGGTCTCCGCCGTCCTGTCGGCGATCATCGACAACATCCCGTTCGTCGCGACCATGATCCCGGTGATCAAGAACATGGCGCCGACCTTCGGCGGCGATCAGGCGCTGCTGCCGTTGTGGTGGGCCCTGTCGCTGGGGGCCTGCCTCGGCGGCAACGGCACCCTGATCGGCGCCTCGGCGAACCTGACCGTCGCGGGCATCGGGGAGCGCGCGGGCGTTCCGTTCCGCTTCGTGGAATTCCTGAAGGTCGCCTTTCCGTTGATGCTGATCTCCATCGTCATCAGCCATCTCTATCTGGTGTGGCGGTACCTGTGAGCGCCCCAATGGGACAGGTGAAGGCCCGGCTGCCCATCCGCCTACTGCCCCGCAGGCGCGGGCAGATCGGCCCGATCGTCTTCTTCGGGATATTCCTTGGCTTCGCGATCTTCTGGACCGCGATGGCCGCCGGCATGATCGGCAAGGCAGACTTCAGCGATCCGGACCTGCCGGAGTTCTGGCTGGGCAAGCTGTTCCCGCTGTTCGGCGTGCCGTTCATGCTGATCGGCGCGGGCGGCATCGCGCGCGCGGTCGCGAAGATGCTGCCGGGCAGCCCCTACTATCATCTGGAGATCGATGCCGAAGGGCTGCTCGTCCGCTCGCTTTTCAAGCAGAGGCGCTTCGCCTGGCGCGATCTGCCGCCCTTCGACACGCTGGAGCGGCGGCGGCGCACCAAGAACGGCGTCCGGATCGACTGGTACACGGTTGCGATGGAAAGCCTGCCGCCCAAGCCGGGGATGGAACCGGGCGACAGCTATCAGCGCGAGGTGCTGCGCATCTTCGCCGACGAGTATGGCGCCAGCAACGGCCAGCAGGATGCCGCCGACCTCGCCGCCTGGCTCAACCAGCTGCGGGAGCTGGCGGCGGACAAGCGGCTCGCCCCCACCGAAGAAGTCGAGCTGCCGGAGGGCTTCCGCGCCAGCGCGCACGGTATCGGCCTCTCCTCGCCCGGAATGCGGCCGGCGCAGCACGTGCCGACCGTGGTCCGGCGCTAGCTAGCGACCGTCGAGGAACCGCGCCAGCTCTTCGGCCGCTTGCAATCCCGAGATGATCGCCGCATCGAACCATCCCGCGCCTTCGGGCGAGATATCGGAGGACGCAAACGCAAGCGGGCCGATCCTGCGCCAGGTCGTCGGGGCCAAGGCGCTCTCAGCGCCCAGCACCGGGGCGATCCAGGTGCCCCGCGCATAGGGGTCGCCGACCCAGTCGTGCCAGTCGAAGGCGAGCAGCCTGCCTTCGGGGAAGAAGCGCGCCACCGCCGCCGCGACTGCACCGGGCTTGGCCGGATCGAAGTTTCTGGCGAGGCCGAAGCCGACGATCAGGCTCGCGTCATCCTCGGCCGCACGCTCGGAGAACATCCATTCGATCCCCGTGCCGCCGCCGGTCGCCAGCACGCCGACCGCTACGCCCGCGACCTTGGCCCAGATCTTCACAGACGCGCCGATATGACCGATGGCGGCGGCCGCGCTTTGCGCCGGCGGGAGCGGCGGATCAAACGCGATCGCGGCCAGCGGATTGATCCCGGTGGCGAGCAGCGCGGCGCGGGCGCGCCAGGAGCGGCCATCCGATGTCGCGGCCGTGACGCCGCTCGCATCATGATCGAGTCTCGCAACCGGCGCGTCACAGACCAAGGCGGCCCCGGACGCTGCGATCATGCGCTTCGCCAGCGCACAGACGCCGCCGGCCAGCGTATCTGTCCAGACCGCGATCATGCTGTCGGGCGCGCCGCCGCCATAAGCACAGCTCGACAGGAACTCCGATGCCGGCACGCGCGCAGGATCGCCGTTGCCGCTGACCGTCCACCAGGCGCTGCACAGATCGCGCGTCGCTTTCGGCGCGCCGATGCGCATCAGGTACGCGGCGAAGCTGATGTCGGTCAGCGAGCGGCCGAGCTTGTCGCGCTCTTCGTCTTTCTTCAGCAGCAGCGCGTCGGCCGCTATCCGCGCGAGGCAGCGATCGTGTTGCGCGCGCTCAGCGGAAGATGCCGGCGCATCGCGGTGCAGCGCGCCATCGCGGAACCAGCGCCGCTCCGTCACCGGCGCGCGCGGCCGCAGCGCGATGCCATGACGCGCGCAGGCCCCGCGGATGTGCCTCTGCCACGGCGTGATCCAGGCGCCGCCGAACTCGAGCTCTTCGCCGCCATTCGCAAAGCGGCGCGCATAGCCGCGGCCGCCGACCCGATCGCGCGCCTCCAGCACGGTGACGGAGACTCCGCGCTCACAGAGTGCTTCCGCCGCCGCCGCGCCCGCGAGGCCGGCGTCGATGATGAGGATGTCGGATTGCGAATGCCGGCTCACGACTTACTTTTCCGTCACCCCGGCGCTGAGCCTGGGCTTGACCCGGGATCCATTTCTCAAGCGCTCGTGCGACGGCGGACTGGATCCCGGCTCAAGGCCGGGATGACGGGAAGAGAAGCGGCGACGACGTGTTTCGCTCACAGATACCACTCATGCTCCTGCGGCGAGATTGCGTTGTTGAACTTGCCAAGCTCCACCGCTTTGGCATCGGCGTAGAGCGCAATGTAATCGGCGCCGAGATAGTCCGGCAGGATCCTTGCCTTGCGCAGCCGCGCGATCGCCTCGTGCCACAGGAACGGCATCTTGGGATCGATCTTCGCGCTGACGTCGGTGGTGGCCGGCGCGCCGGGGTCGAGCCTGCGCTCGATGCCGTGCAGCATGCCGGCCAGGATCGCGGCCACCGCGAGATAGGGGTTGGCGTCGGCGCCGGCGATGCGATGCTCGATGCGCCGCGCCTTGGGCGCACCGGTCGGAACCCGGAACGCGACCGAGCGGTTGTTGTAGCCCCACGTCGTTCCCATCGGCACCAGCGATCCCGGGCGATAGCGGCGATAGGAGTTGAGATTGGGCGCCAGCAGCGCCATGGCCTCGGCGGTGGTGGCGGCGAGGCCGCCGATCGCATGGCGCAGCAGCGCGCTGCCCTGCTCGCCGCCGTCGTCGAACGCATTGCGGCCCTTGGAATCGACGAGGCTGCAATGCACGTGCATGCCGCTGCCGGCGCGGTCGAGATAGGGCTTGGCCATGAAGCTGGCGGAGAAGCCGTGGCGCGGCGCGACCGACTTGATGATGCGCTTCAGCAAGACGGCGTGGTCGCACGCCCGCACCGCGCCCACCTCGTGATGGAGATTGATCTCGAACTGGCCCGGCGAGTTCTCCGCGATCGCGGTGGAAGCCGGCACGTTCTGAACCCTCGCCGCCGAGGCCACGTCGCGCACGAAGTCGGCATAGGTGTCGAGGCCGCCGATGCTGTAGAGCTGCCGGCTGGAATCGGGTTCGCCGGTCGCGGGCGAGATCGGGGGCAGCGGCTCGCCCAGGGCGCCGCGCTTGCGATCCATCAGATAGAATTCCATCTCCACCGCCACCACCGGCGTCAGGCCGCGCCTGGCGAACCGCGCAGCAAGGCCCGCCAGCACCTGGCGCGGATCGACCAGGCAGGGCTGGTTCTCCTGCTCCGGCATGGTGAGCAGCACTTGCGCCGTCGGTTCGGCCGCCCAGGGCACCGGAGCCAGCGTGCCCGCGACCGGCCAGGCATTGCCATCGGGATCGCCGCGCGCCTCCGACCGGCCGCCGGGATCGAGATCCTCGCCCGTGATGTCCAGGAAATAGAGGCAGAACGGCAATTGCACGCCGCCCGACCAGATCTTCGCCGCCTCGTGCGCCGGGAAGCGCTTGCCGCGCGGAATGCCGTTCATGTCGGGAAGGAACGCGTCGATCTGCGTCACGTCCGGATGAGCCTTCAGGAACCGCGCGAACTCGCCGTCCGTCTTTGTCCCCCGCCTCGCTGCGGCCCTTGCCATGCGGCGCGCCATGTCCCCGCCCCCCCAATCCTGCCGGCCCGCACGCTACTGAAGCCGGGGGCGCCCGACAAGCAGCCCAGCTTGGCTACAAGGCCGGACGGCCGCTGCGCGCCAGCCGCATTTCCATGCGTCGGGCGCGCGCGTGGCGATGGGCAACCACGAACCGCAGCGCCAGCCGGTAGCCGAGCCAGCCCGACAAGGCCGCCCACGGCACCGCCCCCAGCCACATGGCGAGGCCCCATTCCAGCACGACCAGCCTGCCGAGGGCCCGCAGCGTCGCCAGGGCGCCCAGATCGCCGGAGAGCGCCGTCGCGAAGGTGCGGACGAAGGAGTCGTATCCGCCGAGATCATGCCAGCGTCCGAGCAGGATCTGGCCGGTCACGAAAAACCCGTAATAGATCGGCGGTGAGGTGAAGATGTTGGTGGCCCAGGTCCAGGCCACCCCCTGGATCACGCTGAAATCCCATTTGAACAGCCGGCGGGCGATCACCCAGACCGCGAAGGCGATCGCCATCTGTCCGGCGGGCACCGGCAGGCAGGCGACGATCAGCCCCATCATCACCCCGCGCGCGGTGTGCTCCGGGGAATGGCGGCTGCGCTGGATCGGCACGACCAGGCGGAACCGCACCGCGCGTTGCAGCCGGTGCCACAAGCCGGACGGCCGGCGGAGCGGCGGCCGCGGCGGATTCGACATGGTGCGGGCCAATCGCCTGCCCTCGAATGATGGACGTATCGGACGGTTATGGGACTTGTACGCGCCTCCGTCAAAGGACAACGGGCCGCCCCTTGCATGAAATTCACGCGACCCTGGAGCTTTAAGTGCCTTAACCTCCCGCGATCGGCTGGGATAGCATCTCCCCATCAGACACGGCGGGGTTCGGAACCATGGGCGCGGAAGCGGTCACCAGGCGGCGCGGCGGCACCCAGGGGCGGCACCAGGAGCGCGGCGCCGCCCCGATCATCCAGCGCCGGCCGGTGGTGCGGCGCATCGCCGACTACGAGTATTTCACCGAGGAGGGGCTGGAGCGCATCCACCAGGCCTCCATGACCATCCTGGAAGAAGTCGGCATCGATTTCCGCGACGCCGTGGCGCTCGACGCCTGGCGCAAGGCGGGCGCGCGGATCGCACATGAGCGGGTGCGGATCGACCGCGGGCTCCTGATGGAGATCCTGGCCAAGGCGCCAAGCGAATTCATGCAGCACGCGCGCAACCCGGAGCGCAGCGTCACGGTCGGCGGACGCAACACGATCTTCGTGCCGACCTACGGCTCGCCGTTCGTGCGCGACCTCGACAACAAGCGGCGCTATGGCACGCTCGAGGATCTGCAGAATTTCGTGAAGCTCGCGTACCTGACGCCGAACCTCCACCATTCCGGCGGGGTGATCTGTGAGCCGGTGGACGTGCCCGTCCCCAAACGGCACCTCGACATCGTCTACAGCCACATCAAATACTCCGACAAGCCCTACATGGGCATCGTGACCGCGCCGGAGCGCGCCGAGGATTGCGTGAAGATGGCGCGCATCCTGTTCGGCGACGATTTCATCGACGCCGGCAACACGGTCATGACCTCGATCGTCAACTGCAACTCGCCGATGGTGTGGGACGAGAGCATGCTGTCCGCGCTGCGGGTCTATGCCCGCGCCAACCAGGCGGTGCTGGTGACGCCCTTCATCATGGCGGGCGCGATGGCGCCCGCCAGCGCCGCGGGCGCGATCGCGCAGCTCAACGCAGAAGCTTTGGCCGGGATCGCGTACGGCCAGCTCGAGCGGCCGGGCTCGCCGATGGTCTATGGCAGCTTCGTCACCACCGTCTCGATGCAATCGGGCGCGCCGATGATGGGAACGGCGGAGCCGGCGATGATGATCTATGCCTGCTGCCAGCTCGCGCGGCGCTACAAGCTGCCGGTCAGGACCGGCGGCATGCTCAACGGCTCCAAGGTCGCCGATGCCCAGGCCGCCTACGAATCGATCCAGACCATGATCCCGACCCTGATGGCCGGCACCAATTTCGTGATGCACACGGCGGGCTGGCTGGAAGCGGGGCTTTCCGCCGGCTATGCCAAGTTCATGCTGGATGCCGACCAGCTCGCCTCGCTGCAGATCTTCGCCGAGGGGCCCGATCTCTCCGACGAAGCTCTGGCGCTGGAAGCGGTGCGCGAAGTGGGCCCGGGCGGCCACTATCTCGGCTGCGCCCACACCCAGCGCAATTTCAAGACCGCGTTCTACACCTCGACGATCGCCGACAACAACAGCTTCGAGCAATGGGAGGCCGAGGGCGCGCGCGACGCCAACCAGCGCGCCGCCGAGCGCGCGCGCAAGCTGCTGGCGCAATACGAGGCCCCGCCGCTCGACCCCGCGACCGACGAGGCGCTGCGGGATTTCATCGCCCGCAAGAAGGCCGGTCTGCCCGATACGGTGCGCTGAGGCCGCGACACGACGGCGTTCCGCCGCATAGTGAATCCCCTCACACCATGTTGCAGCTATTGATTGCAGCGCCGCGCACCTGCGCTTGTGCCGGTGTGAGATCCGGGAACCGGGGTTGATCCATCGCATTGATGCCCATAGGGTGACCGTGACTTCGCGGTTCGTCAGGAACCGCCTCCGAAACAATCTCGCCAGCGGGGTGGAATGGCTGATCGAAATCTCGAACTCGGCGTCATCGGCAATTGCACCATCGCCGCCCTGGTGGATCCGCTGGGCACCATCGTCTGGTCGTGCTTCCCGCGCCTGGATGGCGACCCGGTCTTCTGCGCCCTGTTGCACCAGAACGGCCATGACGGCGCCTTTACCGTCGAAATGAAGGAGATCGCCAGCACATCGCAGCGCTATCTGGAGAATTCCGCAATCCTGGAAACACTGGTGACGGACAGCGGCGGCAACACCATCGAGATCACGGACTACTGCCCGCGCTTCCTGCGCTACGGCCGCACGTTCCGGCCGCCCACCATCATGCGGCGGATCCGGCCGATCTCCGGCCGTCCGATCGTCACCGTGCGGATCAAGCCGCGGATGTCGAACGGCACCGCAATTCCGGAGATCACGCGCGGCAGCAACCATATGCGCTTCGTCGGGCCGAAGCAGGTCGTCCGCCTCACCACCAATGCACCGATCTCGTACGTGCAGGAGGAGCGCAGCTTCCGGCTGGGCGACGAGCTGTGGTTCGTGCTGGGCCCCGATGAGAGCGTGCCCGACGACGTGCGCGACGTCGGGCGCAACCAGCTCGAGGCGACGTTGGACTGGTGGCAGACCTGGGTGCGCGGCTGCTCGATCCCGTTCGAATGGCAGGACGCGGTCATCCGCTCCGCGATCACGCTGAAGCTGTGCAACTTCGAGGAGACGGGCGCCATCGTCGCCGCGCTCACCACCTCCATCCCCGAGGCGCCGGGCTCGCGGCGCAACTGGGACTACCGCTACTGCTGGATCAGGGATTCGTACTTCGTCATCCGGGTGCTGAACGCCATCGGCGTCACGCGCACCATGGAGGA
>DASSBF010000067.1:0-23413 GCA_035699005.1 Dongiaceae bacterium | reverse complement strand
GAAACCGCCGCTCCACCCCTACTGGGTTCTCCTCATCGCGGTGCTGCTGCCGGGGGTCGGACAGGTCGTGAACAACACGCCCAAACGCGGCATCATGTTCCTGTTCTTCATCATGGCGCTCGGCTGGGTCAGCATGCACCTGGCGCCGCCCGACGCCTCGTTCATCGGCCGCTATGCCGGCGGTTTTTTCATCTATGCCATCTCGATCATGGATGCTTATCGGTGGGCCAGGTACCGGTGGGCGTTCTTTCAGCGCGACCAGGGAAAAGCCGCCGCTCCGTGATCGGGCGGCGTGGAAGGGCGGCCGGTTTTCTGGTGCAGGACTTGTGGGTGCTTCGCCCGTGCGCCGAACCCGCCGAGCAAGCAGTCGCTGAATGTCACTTACGCGAGTTCCGCGTCCAGGAGTTCTATTCCAATGGCGGTGGCATGCAAGGCACTGACAATGCGGACGCGCCGTTCCCGGCACGGGTAGGTTTGCAGCCGATAGTTGTGCACCGGGGTCGTAAGCCAATCTTAACCCGCAGCTGACAATAGAATCGTCCCGAGCCGCGTCATTGGAAAGCTGGCACCGGGTCAGCTCCGCCATTCGATTGTGCATCGCACGGATTTGAGGATGAAGACGAAACACCTGCCACTTTGTCCGGACGGGCGGCTTTGGGCGGTGTGCGGAGTTCTCGCCCTGGTGGACATGGTCTGGCTCTCGCGGTCCCAACTCACCATCGATTGGCTGACCTGGTATATCTGGGTATCGATCGGAGCGGTCTGCCTCGGATGGTATTGCGCAGGCTATTTCATTCGCCTGAGCGACGGCCCGCGCCTGTTCACCGCCGGCCTCGCCTTCGTATGGATCGGCTGGAAGCTCGTGGCGGTGTTCGATCAACTCAGCATGTCGCTGGCGTTCCCGCTGGCCGATGCCCGCTTGGCGGGCTGGGACCGGGACCTGGGCTTCGACTGGTTGAGCTATCTGTCATGGGTGGCGGCGAGGCCCTGGCTCTCGACCGCCCTCATCTGGATCTACGGCGCGCTCACCCCGGCGTCCCTTCTTGCCTTCCTTGTATTGCATGCCACCGGCCGGCGGAAGCGCGTGTCCGAATACCTGACCCTTTCCTTCGGCAGCGGCGTCATCGTGGCGATCATCGGCGCCGCCTTCCCGGCAATCGGCGCGGTCACCTACCATCGGGCGCCAGAGGCCCTCATGGCGGCGTTCCCGGCCGACTCGGGCGTGCAATGGCTCGAGCGGCTCACCGCGCTGCGGAGCGGCATGCCGGTCGACATCAGCCACAACGTCGGACTGGTCAGTTTCCCATCATATCATACCGCCCTGACGATGATCATCGCCTGGTGCTTCCGGGATTTCCGGTTCCTGTTCCCGGTCTGCATCATCTATGCCTTTGGCACGGCGGCCGCGGCCCTGATCATCGGGGGCCACTACTTCGTGGACCTGCTCGCCGGAGCGACGCTGGTATGCGCGCTGGTCGCTGCAGCGAAATTCAGCCGGACGCTGCAATGGCGCGCGCCGCAATTCCGCAAATCGGCCTACTCCGAGTGATCCGCCCGCACCGGCCGCGTTGACGAGTCCGCGAACCGGACACCTTCAGCAATCGAGGGTGTTCTGCCGCTCCCACTCGGTCAGGTGGCGGGTGTATGAATTCCACTCGGTCGCCTTCATCGTGCAATAGGAAGCGATGAAGCTGTCGCCGAAATAGTCGCGCAGCGATTTGCTCTTTTCGGTGATCCGCAGCGCGTCGAGCAGGTTCAGCGGCAGCTTGCGGCCGCCTTTCACCTTGTGCCCCTCGGTGTACATGTTGATGTCGAGGCGCGGCCCGGGATCGCGCTTGTTGTCGATGCCATCGAGCCCCGCGGCCAGGATGCCGGCCTGCAGCAGGTACGGGTTGGTCGCGCCGTCGGCGAGGCGCAGCTCGAACCGCCCGGCATCGGGGATGCGCACCATGTGGGTGCGGTTGTTGCCGGTGTAGGTGATGGTGTTGGGCGACCAGGTCGCGCCGGACGTGGTGCGCGGCGCGTTGATGCGCTTGTAGGAGTTGACGGTCGGATTGAACATCGAGCACAGCGCCTCCGCATTGTGCATGATGCCGCCGAGGAAGGCATAGGCCAGCTTGGAGAGGCCAAGCTCGCCCTTGCCATCGGCGAACAGGTTGGTCTTGCCGCTCTTGTCCCAGACCGAGACATGGGCATGGCAGCCATTGCCGGTCAGGCTGACGAACGGCTTGGGCATGAAGGTCGCCCGCAGCCCGTGCTTCTCGGCGATCGCCTTCGCCATGTATTTGAAGAACACATGGCGGTCGGCGGTCACCAGGCAATCGTCATAGTGCCAGTTCATCTCGAACTGGCCGTTGGCGTCCTCGTGGTCGTTCTGGTACGGCTTCCAGCCGAGCGCGAGCATGGAATCGCAGATCTCGGTGATGACATCGTAGCGCCGCATCAGCGCCTGCTGGTCGTAGCAGGGCTTTTCCTGCGTATCCGCGGGGTCGGACAGGCTCTTGCCGTCGGGCGTGATCAGGAAATACTCGCACTCGACGCCGCTCTTCATGCGGTGGCCCTTCTTGGCGGCGAGGGCGACCATCTTCTTCAATTGCGCGCGCGGCGAATCGGCGACTTCCTTGCCGTCCATCCACAGGTCGCTGGCGAGCCAGCCCACCTCCGGCTTCCATGGCAATTGGATCAGGCTGGCCGGATCGGGCCTCGCGAACAGGTCGGGATGCGCCGGCGTCATGTCGAGCCAGGTGGCGAAGCCGGCGAAGCCCGCGCCGTCGCGCTGCATGTCGCCGATCGCGGCGGCGGGCGCCAGCTTGGCGCGCAGCACGCCGAACAGGTCGGTGTAGCTGATCAGGAAATACTTGATCTTTCGCTCTTTGGCGATTTTGGCGAGATCGGTCGTCACGATAAGCCTCCCCTTGGACTTCTTGGCGATTTGGTTTGGTCCCCCCAGGCGCAGCAAGCGGCCTAGCCGCCGTTCCTTCCCGGTATCCAGTTGGTTCCGGCGAGCGGCACGCCCGCCATGGCCGCCGCCTCCACGGTCAGCGCGACCAGGTCGTCCGGTTCCAGGTTGTGCACGTGGCTCTTGCCGCAGGCGCGCGCGATGATCTGGGTCTCCATGGTCAGCACTGCGAGATAGTTGGCGAGCCGCTTGCCGGCCTTGACCGGATCTAGCCGCTTGGAGAGTTCCGGGTCCTGCGTGGTGATGCCGGCCGGGTCGCGCCCCTCGTGCCAGTCGTCGTAGCAGCCGGCGGTGCTGCCGAGCTTCCTGTAGTCCTCTTCCCAGTGCGGGTCGTTGTCGCCGAGCGCGATCAGCGCCGCGGTGCCGATGGATACCGCGTCGGCACCGAGCGCCAGGGCCTTCGCCACGTCGGCGCCGTTGCGGACGCCGCCGGACACGATGAGCTGCACCTTGCGGTGCATGTCGAGGTCCTGAAGCGCCTGCACCGCGGGCCGGATGGCGGCCAGGATCGGCAGGCCGACATGCTCAATGAAGACATCCTGGGTCGCGGCGGTGCCGCCCTGCATGCCGTCCAGAACCACCACGTCGGCGCCGGATTTCACTGCTAAAGCGGTATCGAAATAGGGCCGCGTTGCGCCGACCTTCACATAGATCGGCTTCTCCCAATCGGTGATCTCGCGCAGCTCATGAATCTTGATCTGGAGATCGTCGGGGCCGGTCCAGTCCGGATGGCGGCAGGCCGATCGCTGGTCGATCCCGACCGGCAGGGTGCGCATCTTGGCGACGCGCTCGGTGATCTTCTGGCCCAGCAGCATGCCGCCGCCGCCGGGCTTGGCGCCCTGGCCCACCACCACCTCGATCGCGTCGGCCTTGCGCAGGTCGTTGGGGTTCATGCCGTAGCGCGACGGCAGGAGCTGATAGACCAGCGTCTTGGAGGATTTGCGTTCCTCCTGGGTCATGCCGCCATCGCCGGTGGTCGTGCTGGTGCCCATCTGGCTGGCGCCGCGGCCGAGTGCGTCCTTGGCATTGCCGGACAGCGACCCGAAGCTCATGCCGGCGATGGTCACGGGAATCTTCAGATGGATCGGCTTCTTCGCGAAGCGGGTGCCGAGCACCACGTCGGTGCCGCATTTCTCGCGATAACCTTCCAGCGGATAGCGCGAGATCGACGCGCCGAGGAACAGGAGGTCGTCGAAGTGCGGGACCTTGCGCTTGGCGCCGGCGCCGCGGATGTCATAGATGCCGGTCTGCGCCGCGCGGTGGATCTCCGCCACCGAATGCGGATCGAAGGTGGCCGACCAGCGCGGCGGCGTGTAGAAGGGCGTAGAGCTCATCGATCTCCCCTCAGTACGCGTCGACGTTGTCGACGTGGAAATTGTAGAGCCTGCGGGCGGAGCCGTAGCGCCTGAACTTCCTGGGATCGGCGGCGATGCCGGCGCGCTTCAGCAGTCTGCCCAGCTTCTCCAGGTGATGGGGCGTCATCTTCTTCTCGACGCAATCGGCGCCCAGGCTCTCGACCTTGCCCTGCACATAGAGCCGAGCCTCATACAGCGAATCGCCGAGATTGGCACCGGCGTCGCCGCACACCACGAGGCTCCCGGCCTGCGCCATGAAGGCGCTCATCGCCCCGACGCTGCCGCCGACCACGATGTCGACGCCCTTCATCGAGATGCCGCAGCGCGTGCCGGCGTCGCCCTCGATCACGATGAGGCCGCCCTGGCCGGTGGCGCCGGCGGCGGCGCTGGCATTGCCTTTCACGCGCACCTCGCCGGACATGATGTTCTCGGCGAGGCCGACGCCGCACTGGCCGTTCACGACGATGGTCGCTTCCTGGTTCATCCCGCCGCAGTAATAGCCGATGTGCCCGTCGATCTGGACCTCGATCGGCTGCGTCAGGCCGACGGCGCAGGCATGCTCGCCATGCACGTTGACCAGCTTCCACAGGCGCTCGTTGGTGTCCCTGGGCAGTTTCTGGAGGCGGCTGTTGACCTCGCGCAGCGGCGTCTTCGACAGGTCGACGACGTTCATCTCAGTGGAGGCTCCAGGTGTAGACCGTCGCGGGCGCCGGCTCCCAGATCTTCGCCTTGTCGATGTTGGGCAGATAGGCGAGGGATCGGAACTCGGAGGCCATCGCGACCCAATCATCGTTCTCCGCCAGGACCGCGGGCTTGCAGGCGATGCCGTCGCGCACCACGGCGAAGCCGTCCCTGGTGCCCATGGTGAAGGTGAAGAAACCGTCGAGATCGCTGAGGCCCGCCTCCAGCGCTTCCTTGAGGCTGGCGCCTTCACCGAGGCGATAGGCGAAATAGCGCGCCGCGACTTCCGAATCGTTGTCGGTATCGAACGTCTGGCCCTGCTTTTTCAGCCACTTGCGCAGGTTGTTGTGGTTGCTCAGCGAGCCGTTGTGCACCAGGCACATGTCGGGGGCGGGCGTGAAGGGGTGCGAATGCTCGGTGGTCACCGCGCTCTCCGTCGCCATCCGGGTATGACCGATGGCGTGCGTTCCGGACATCTTCTCCAGGCCGTATTTCTTCGCCACCTCGCCCGGCAGGCCCATGTCCTTGTAGACCTCCATGAGCTTGCCGTAGCCCATGATCCGCACGTCCTTGCGGTTGGCGTGCAGCCAGTCGATCACGTCCGCTTCGCTGCTCTCGGCCACCAGCAGGGCGTGGTTGCCTTTCTGGCTGACATCGGTCTCGACGTTCAGCGCCGCGCCGAGGTCGCCCGCCAGCTTGCGCCAGGGGTAGGCTTCGTCGGCATTGAACAGGGTGAGCTTGCTGCGGCCCTTGGCGACCGGGCTGTGGTAGACCGCGATTCCGGCGCTGTCCGGTCCGCGCTCGCTCATGCCGACCAGCATGGTTTCGACATGGGCGCCAAGCTTGGGCTGCAGGGCGGGGTTCTTCAGAAACAGTCCGACGATACCGCACATGGCGCTGCCACCTTTCCTCCAGGCACAACCGGAACGCGGCGGAAACGCCGCCGGCAAGTAAAGATAGTCTGCGCCCGGCGGCAGCGCAAGAGCCGTGAAACTTTTTTTACTGTAGGGAAATACCGGCTATTCCGAGCTGCGGGCGTAGCAGATGACGGAGAGATAGCGTGCGGGCAGTTTGCGCAGTTCTTCCGGCCCGTGCGGCACGTCGGCGTCGAAATAGAGGCTGTCGCCAGGCTGCAGCAGGTAGGTCTTGTCGCCATGGCGATAGCCGACCTCGCCCTCGATCATGAACAGGAACTCGACGCCCTCGTGCTGGAAGATCGGGAAGACATCCGAATCCTTGCTGAGCGTGATGAGGTAGGGCTCGACCGCCAGCAGGCGGCTGAAGGAATGCCCGAGCAGCTGGTACTGATGGCCGGCGCGGGTGCCCCGCCGCTCGATCGGGAGGCCCTGGCCGGCTTTCACATAGGTCGCGCTGCGCTCCTCCTCGAACCGGCGGAAGAAGGCGGTCACCGGCACCTGCAATGCGCGCGAGAGTTCGGTCAGGGTGGCGAGCGAGGGCGAGGTCTGGCCGTTCTCGATCTTGGACAGCATGCCGGCGGACATGTTGGCGCTCTGCGCCAGTTGCGTGACCGTCATGCCGAGCTGGTGGCGGAATGCCCGCACCTCGCGTCCGATCGCCGCTTCCAGCCGCGTCGCGCGCGAGGCGACATGGTGGGGATCCTGGAACTCCGCCGGCGCGCCGTTGCCGCTTCCGGCGCGGGCCTTGCCGGCGCCGGGCTTGGCCGGTGCCGGTCCGCTCGCGCGGCCGGGCACCTTGCCGCCAGCTCTAGCGTCCGCTCGCCGAATCACCTTCATCCCACCCCCGTTCCGGCCAAAACTGCCCGTGCCCCGGTCACCATAACCCGCTGGCCGGCCGGCGTCATGGGCGTTCGCGGCGCGCGGCGCCCCTACAGATCCAGCTGGACGACCGCCCCGGGATCGAGAACGTCCACGAACGCGAAAAAGACGATGATCTTGCTGACATTGACGCCGTCCTCGGACAGCGGGAGGAACATCGTCTCCTCGGTGGAATAGCGGCCGGTGGTGGCGGTGTACGGGACCGGATCGAGCACGGGCTCCCGAGTCGCGACCACCCTGTCATAGCAGCTGAGCGCGTCTTCCAGCGACGGCCCGAAGAAGCCCTCGATCACCGATTTGCCGGTCGGATCATGGCCGCGCACCTGGACTTCGGCGGTGCCGACCAGGCGGTAGACGTAGCGCCGCTCGTCCGGAACGACGTCGACCAGCGAAATGCACGGCAGCACGCGCGGCGGAATCTCGGCCGGATCGATATCCGCGCGCCTTGGCATCGGCCTGTCGCCGCATTTGCGCCGCCAGTATTCGTAGAAGGCGACCGTCTCGGGCCGGCAGCTCGGCGGAAATTCCAGTCGTGGCTGTTCAGCACTCATGCATTTTGTTCCGAATCCGGCCGAAACGAATATAGCGTCATCCAGCACTTATGCTAAGCCGCCGACGCAGTAAAGGAAGCATGGTAATTGATGCGGCCGTGCCGGATTCAATCACGGTCGAGGCATTTGTTCCGAGGAAGCGCAGGTCAGGACTTGGGCGCCGCCTCCCGCTGCAGCGCGCGCGCTGCGTGGATCGCCTGCTCGGACTCGTCACGCCGCACCGGCGGCAGGTGCGAAAGGATGCGCGCCAGATGCTCGATGCCCGCGCGGCTCTCGTCATCGGCGGCCGGTTCGAGCACGGCTTCGAAGTCGGCTTCCAGCTTCGCCGACCGCTCGCGTGACGGCGCGATGGAGATGTATCCGAGATGGCCGGTCTGCGCCGCATCCTCGCTGACCACGATGATGCCCTGGCGGGTGTCGGCGTCGAATGCCAGCTTGCGCGCCTCCAGCACGCTGAACACATCGCCGATCGGCATCGCGATGGTCTTGCTGTGCGACATGACCACGAGATCGCTGCCGTAGTGCGGGCCGGCGATTGCCTGCAGGATGCGATGAATGTGCGAGCATGCGCCGATCCGGCCGTTGATCTCGTTGATGATGACATCGCCGCCGACCGTGACGATGCCGTCGATGTTGATCAGCCCGTCATAGCCGAGATCGCAGCACAGGCGGGCCAGCTCGGTCGTGTTCGCGATGAAATCCGCGAGCTGGTACGCCGGCAGTGTGCAGGGCATGACGAGGCCGCTCAGGATCGGCGCCTGTCGTACCTCGCCGCAATTGAGGAACACGACGCCGTTGCGCGCCGCATCGACCCTGAATTCGGCGGTCACCGCCAGCGCGGCCGGGTAGTAGACTTCCAGCACCAGCGAGGCCCGCTCGCCATAGGCCAGCCGCTCCCACACGATCGCCGTCTGGTCGCGGATGCCGGCTTCATCCCTGGCGGCGAGGACTTCCTGGGCGCCGACCGCGCTGTTCGCTCCGCGCCGGCTGATGATGAGGTTGCCATAGCCGCCGCTGTTGCGGTCCTGCTTGATGATGACCGTGCCGGTCACATCGATCAGCGACCGCACGCCCGCTTCCAGCTCCCACTGGCTGCTGCAGACCATGCCCTGCGCGATCGAGACGTTGCGGCCCGCCGCCAGGCTGCGGAAGACGCGCTTGTCGTTCAGAAGCTCGGCGCCGCCCTGCTTCATGAAATGCCGGACCTGGCCGCCGTGGAGCCCGAGCCGCTCCGCGAACCGCTGGATCCCGCGCTCGTAGCAATAGGGATAGAGGTTCCAGGCCGCCGGGTCGCCGATCAATGCGGAAACCCGCTCCACCAGCCCGGTGTGCAGAAGCTCGTGGGCCGCGATCGGCCGGTAGTGCGCGCCATTCCAGTCGGGCGTGATGTAGGTCACCGCGCCCGGCGAATATCCCATGACTTGCGCGATGTGATCGGTGAGCTGCCGGGAAGGCTGGCGCTGCAGCACCGCGATATCGCCGGGCTCGGCAAACCAGGCGATGCGCTCCGCCGCGATGGAACTGGCCAGGCAGAATTCATCGGTCAGCTCCCAGCGTTCGGGGAGCATGCATTCGTTGTCGACATTGGCAATGAGGATTCGAGGCATGGCCGCAATCACTCCGGGGCTGATGGAAAAACGCGCCGCGGGCCCGGACCGTCATCCAGGCGCCACGCCACCCACAGCTCCACAGACCCCCTGTCTAGGACGCAATACGGCATCCATGATAGAGCGCCAAACGGCAGAAGTTGCCACCAAAATTTTATGGGCAGGCATCGGCCCGGCCTTCAGGCGTAAGTCGATGGGTATAGAGTCTCCGGCTAGCTCGCCTTCCTGTCCTCGCGCGGGGACAGGCCATAGTGGCGGCGGTAGACCTTGGCGAAATGCGAGAGCGAGACGAAGCCGCAGGCGATCGCCACCTCCGCCACCGACATGTCGGTCTGGCGCAGCATGCGGCGCGCGCGCTCCAATCTCAGTTGTACGTAGTATTGCGCGGGCGTGGCGCCCAGGTAGCGCTTGCACAGCCGCTCGAGCTGGCGCTGCGAGACCCCGGTGCGGCGGGTGAGCTCGGCAAGCGGCACGGGATCCTCGATCGCGGCTTCCATGAACGAGACCGCCTTCTGCACCACCGCGTTGGTGACGCCCATGCCGAGCAGCATGCGGCGCTGGTCATCGGCCGCCGCGCGGATGCCGCCATGCAGGAACTGGCCCGAAATCTGCCGCGCCAGCTCCTGGCCGTGATGCGCGCCGATCAATTGCAGCATCATGTCGAGCGCGGCGGTGGCGCCGGCGCAGGTGAGGATGCTGCCGTCGACCACGAACAGATCGTTGCAGACCGCGATGTCGGGGAAGGCTTCCGCGAAGCTGTCGGCATAGTCCCAGTGGACCGTGCAGCGCCGCTCGGCCAGCAGCCCGGCGCGCGCCAGCACGAAGCTGCCGGTACTGACCGCGGCAAGGGCGACGTTGCGGCGGGCGAGGCGGCGCACCATGTCCTCGACCGCGCGGAAGCGCCGCTGCTCCGCATGGCTGGCGGCGCACACCACCACCAGATCGAAGTTTCCCTGCTCCAATGCCGCGACCGGCGCGGCGGCGACACTGATGCCGCTGTTCGATTCCACCATGCCGCCGGAGACCATCTCGCTCTCCGGCGCGAACAGCTCCCAGTCGTAATAGTGCAGGCGGCTCAGCCGATTGGCGCCGCGGATCGGCTCGATCACCGAGGCGAAGGACATCAGGGCGAAGCCGGGCACCAGGATGACGGCCACGCGGAACGGCGCCCTGCTGTTGGTGCGCGGCTTCAGGAACTCCGGCAGCAGGCCGGACACCGCGCCGCGCGCCGCCGGCTTCAGGCCGCCGTTCGGCATCTGAGCCGATGGCGGGGCCACGACGTTCATGATTGCAAGGCCCGCAGCGCCGCGAGGCCGACGATGCCGCCGTCATATTCGGCGGCCGCGTCCTCGACGCACATCCAGAGATACTCGGCCGAAGCGATGTCCGCCAGCAGGTGATAGGCGAGCGTGCCGCCAAGGTCGGCGCGGATGATGGTTGCGCTCATCTTCGCCACCGACGTCTGCGCGATCGTGCCGGCCGGGCAATGGCGCGGCCGCAAATCGACCCCGCAGATCTTGGCGAACATCTCCGCCGATCGTTCGCCGGTCACCATGAACCAGGCATGGCTGTCCTGGCGCGGCGTCGGGTAGCCCTGCTGCGGCCGCGGCGCGGCGGCGGCCCATTGCCAGGCGTTGTTCAGCTTGTTGATCAGGCGCCCGGTGCCGAGCAGCGAATCCAGCAGGAAGATCTCGGTCGGCGCCAGCCGCGCCGCCAGCTCGCCGTCGGCTTGGGCGTAGGCCTTGTTGCTGTCCGCGCCGATCTCCAGGCCCTGCGCCGTCAGCCATTCCACCGTGCCGCGGCCCTTGAATCCGCCATGGGGCAGGACCGAAAGATCGGCGAGACCCATGCGGCGCGCGATCGCCGTCTCGGCCTCGCCGCGCGCCGGATAGCGCACGGCGACGGCGCCGCCGTTCACCTCGGCGAACTCCGCGCCGGCCATCGCCAGCTTGCGGTAGATGAAGCTGCGGCGCCTCAGCGTGGCGGGATCGAGGTTGGTCGGGCTGGCCATCGCTCACATCTCCTGGCGCTTGTTCTCGGGGTCGTAGAACGGATGCTTCGTCACCACGCCGATAATGCGCCGGCCGCCGGCGACCTTGATGTCGAACTGCTTGCCCGGCTCGCCGTCGCTTGGATGCACGTAGGCGAGGCCGACCACTTTGTTCAGCGATGGCGAGCGCACGGCCGAGGTCACGCGCCCGACGATCTCCTCGCCCTTCAGCACGAGATGGCACTCCTCGGGGCAGGGGTCGGCATCGTTCGCCATGGTGAAGCCGACCAGCTTGCGGGTCAGCGGCGTCTTGGCCTGGATCTCCGCCGAGCGGCCGCCGACGAAGAACGGCTTGGTCTTGGCGACCGCCCAGGCCATGTCGGCCTCCCACACGCTGGTCAGGCCGTCGGTGTCCTGGCTGACGATGATGTGGCCCTTCTCGAGCCGCAGCACGCGCTGCGCCTCGACGCCGAACGGCCGGATGCCCTCCTGGCCGCCGGCCGCCATCAGAGCGTCCCACAGGGCCTCGCCCTGGCTCGCCGGCACATGGATTTCGTAGCCCAGCTCGCCGACGAAGCCGACGCGCATGATACGCGCCGGGATGCCGGCGACCTCCGCCATCGCCGCGCCCATGTAGGGGAAAGCCTGCGCGGAAAGGTCGACGCCGTCGCACACGCGCTGCAGCACGGCGCGCGATTTCGGGCCGGCGATGTTGACGCCGGCATAGGCGGCGGTGACGTTGGCGACATCGACGTCGAGCCGCCACTGCGCGTTCCACCACAGCATCTGGCGATAGACCACATCGACGCCGCTGGTGGTCGCCGTGACATAGAAATGCTCGTCGTGGAACCGCACCGCGACGCCGTCATCGGTGACGACGCCGGCATTGTCGGTCATCAGCACATAGCGGCAGCGCCCGACCTGCTGCTTTGCGTAGGAGAAGGTGTACATCCGGTTCAGGAACTCGGCCGCGTCCGGCCCGCGCACGTCGAGGCCGCCCAGCGTGGAAACATCGATCAGCCCGACATTGTTGCGGACCACGGTCACTTCCGCTGGGATGGTCTTGTCGCGCTCGGACTTCGGACCGTAATAGGCCGGGCGCCACCACATGCCTGCCGGCATCATCTGCGCGCCCAGCTCCAGATGGCGGTGATGCATGGCCGTGCGGCGCCCCGGCTCGAACACGCGTCCGGCCATGTGGCCGAACTTCTCCGGCGTGTAGGGCGGGCGCTGGGTCGTGACGCTCATGCGATCCAGGCTCTCGCCGGTCTCGCGCGCCACGATGCGTACCGCGGCGACCGCCGAGTGCTTGCCCTGGCTCGGCCCCATGCCGACGGTGGAATAGCGCTTCAGCAGCTCGACATTGTCGTAGCCGTCGGCGATGCCATTGATCAGGTCCTTGTATTTGAGGTCCTCGTCGAAATCGACGAAGTCCATGCCCTTGTCGTGCGGGAAGATCGGCCAGGGATGCGTGACGCCGACCGCGCCGGGATCGGCCGGAGCCGGCGGCTCCGCCCCGGCGGAGAATCCCGCATCGCGCGCCGCCAGCCAGCCCGCGCGCCGGCCGTCAGCGAGGGCTGCGTCGAGCGCATAGGCCTGGTTGACCGAGCCGGCCGCGAACAGGTGCGGTGGCAGTGCGTCCGGGCGATACATGTGGCTTGCGCCATCATAGGCGAACCGGGTGCCGGCGTGGTGCAGCAGTTGCCCAGCCGGCGAATAGCCGACCGCCATGAGGATGAGATCGCACTCCAGGCGCCGATCGCCGGCGGCGAGCGTTCCTTCGCCTGCGACCGGCGCGGCGATGGCACCGGTGATGCGGGCTTTGCCGGGACCGGCGATCGCCTCGCGGATGGCGTGGCCGGCGATGATTTCGACCCCGGCGCGGCGGACTGACCGCGTCAGCTCGTTGCTGGGCACCTCGCGCCGCAGGTCGGCCATGGCCGTCACCGCAATTCCGGCATCGAGCAGATCGAGCGCCGCTCCGTAGCCGTCATCATTGGCGGCCAGGACCACGGCGCGATGGCCGGGCCTCACGCCATAGAGCCGGATGAGGCGCTGCGCCGCCGAAGCGAACATCACGCCCGGCAGGTCATTGTTGCGGAACACCGACGGCTGCTCGATCGAGCCGGTGGCGGCCACGATCGCCTTGGCGCGCAGCTTGTACAGCCGGTTGTCCTTGATGACGGGCAGCCAATTGTCTGAGAACAGGCCGGTGCAGACCGCGCCATCGAGCACGCGGATGTTGCGCTTGGCGCGGATCGCGGCGTCCAGCTCCGCGCGGGTCAGCGAGCCGTGGGTGCCATCGGCGTTGAAGCGCGCATAGCACAGCGAGCCGCCCAGCTCCGCACCCTCGTCGATCAGGATGACCTCCGCGCTGCCGCCGGCCGCCGCCAGCGCCGCCACCATGCCGGCCGGTCCGCCGCCGATGACGGCAACGTCGGCGAACAGGTACTGCTTGTCGTAATAGGAGTGGTGGAAGTCGGCGGCGAGGTCGGCTTTGCCGAGGCCGGCCATGCGGCGGATGATCGGCTCCCACGCCTTCCACGATGTCTTCTGCTCGTGGAAGCTCTTGTAGTAGAAGCCGACCGGCAGGAAGCGCTCGACCAGCTCGGTGAAGCGGCCCTTGTCGTCCTCGAAGCTGCCGACATAGTTCTGGCCCTCGACCTTGAGGCCCGGCTCGATGCGCCGCTTGTCGGCGAGGCAGTTCGGCTCGTCGCCCACCTGGACCAGGGTATTGGAATCCTGCCCCGCCATGGTGAGGACGCTGCGCGGCCGGTGGTACTTGAACGAGCGCGAGATCATGGTCTGGCCGTTCGCCAGCAGCGCGCTCGCGATGGTGTCGCCGCGGAAGCCCTCGATCTCCTTGCCCTCGAAGGTGAAGGCGATCTTCTCGGTCCGGTCGATCCAGGCCCCGAAGGGAGCGGGAAGTCGGTTCACGCCGGCCATCATTTCTTCTCCGCCCCGGTGGTCTTGGGTTTGGGCGCGAAGTTGACGCGCTCCTTGAAGATATCGCCGGCGGGATAGGTCCTCAGGATATCGTCCGTGACCGTGTTGCGCTCCGCGATGAACCAGAACGAGGTCGGCACGTGGCACCACCATTCGCGCACCACGCCGGCCTCGTTGTTCTCCAGGAACAGCCAGTCGCCCCAGGCACGGTCGCCGAGCGTGGCGGGATCGGGCATCGGCTTCACTTCGCCGCCCCAGGCGAACTCGCTGATGTTGCGCGGGCCGTTGAGCGGGCAGTTCATGAGTTTCATTGCGCTGCTCCTCTCAATGCCCGACCGAAGCCGCGCCCTTTTCGCCGACCTGCGCGTAGTCGACGAAACGGTCGAGATAGAACGGCTTGATGAGGTCGTGCGGCGTATCGGTCGCGATGGTGTGCGCCATGGTCATGCCGCAGACCGGCGTCGCCTTGAAACCCCAGGTGCCCCAGCCGCTGTCGATGTAGTAGTTCTTGACGGGAGTGAGGCCCATGACCGGCGAGAAGTCCGGCGTCATGTCGGCCATGCCGGCCCACTGGCGCAGGATCTTCACCTCGCCCAGCATCGGCAGCAGCTCCAGCATGTGGCCCAGAAGCCCTTCCTTGAAGTCGAGGGTCGAGCGCGTGGAATAGAGGCCGTAAGGATCGGTCGAGCCGCCCATCACCAGCTCACCGCGCGAGCTCTGCGACACGTACACATGCAGCGAGCCCGACACGATGATCTGGTCGAGGAACGGCTTCAGCGGCACCGAGACGCAGGCCTGCAGCGGAATGGTGCGGATCGGCAGCCGGAAGCCCGCCATCTTCGCCACCACCGAGGTCGAGCCGGCGACCGCCTGCATCACCTTGTTGGCATAGACCCTGCCGCGCGGCGTCTCGACGCCTTTCACCGTGCCGTTCTCGATGAGGATGCCGCTGACCGGCGTCTGCTGGTGCACTTCGGCGCCGAGCGCGGTCGCACCGCGGGCATAACCCCAGGCGACCGCGTCGTGGCGCGCGATCGATCCCGGCGGGTGATAGAGCGCCCCCAGGATCGGATAGCGCACATGATCCGACATGCTGAGGTGCGGGCAGAGCCGATGGATCTCGTCCGGGAAGATCAACTCCGAATCGACGCCGAGCTGCTTGTTCACCTCGGCGCGCCAGCGGCTGGTGCGCACCGCGGCGTCGGTATGCGCCAGGGTGAAGTGTCCGCGCTCGGAATAGAGGATGTTGAAGTCGAAATCCTGCGACAGGTCGCGATAGAGCTTCAGCGACTGCTCATAGAACCTGACGCCCTCGGGGGTCAGGTAGTTGGAGCGGATGATCGCGGTGTTGCGCGCGGTATTCCCGCCGGCCAGATAGCCCTTTTCCAGGATGCAGACATCGGTGATGCCGTGGTCGCGCGCCAGATAGTAGGCGCAGGCGAGGGCGTGTCCGCCGCCGCCGATGATGACGACATCGTAGGTCGACTTCAGGTCCTTCTGCTTCGGGATGAAACGCTGGGGCCGGTATTTCCTGCGAAAGCCGTAGGGCAGGAGCTTGTACGGAAGCAACGCTGGAACCATGAAAGACCACCTGACGACGCCGTTTGGCCGGCCCCCCAAGCTAGCCAAGCGGCGTTCCTGCCGTGGTTCGTTTCCGACGCAGAGTAATTCAGAATCGACATAGATTCTTTCCGATGCCGGTTTTGCGTCTATTCCGCTGAGGAATCAAAGTTTAATGCAGCTCAAGGACCGGCGGCCGGCAGGTCGGCCCGAGCGGCGGAGAATCGGATCGCGCTGGCGCGATGTGAGGGTCACCCGCCGCGCGCGCAATCGCGCCTCAGTTTGTTACACTCATCATATTGTCGTTCCATTGTCGGGAGGTGCCGATGCCCTCGCCCCAGCCGCTCCCTTCGCACCGGACGCACGAGGTCACGAACCAGCCGCCGCCGCTCGAGAACTGCAACGTCTTCACCGCCGATCCCTGTCTCCAGGCATCCGTCGCGGCGTTCGGCGCGGAGTGGGCGAGGCCGCGGCTCGAGGCGCTGGGCGCCATCGCCGGCAGCGCCGAGACCATCGCGCTGGCGCGCCAGGCCAACCGGAATATCCCGACCCTCGTCAGCCATGACCGTTTCGGGCACCGCATCGACGAGGTCGAGTTCCACCCGGCCTGGCACGAACTGATGACGATCGGCACCGGGGCGGAGGTCCACAGCCTGCCGTGGAACGATCCGCGGCCGGGCGCCCATGTGGCGCGCGCGGCCCTCGCGTTCCTCATGAACCAGGCGGAGAACGGCGTGTGCTGCCCGCTGGCCATGACCTTCGCCGCGGTGCCGGTGCTGCGGCGGCACGCCGAGGTGGCGGAGCCGTGGGAAAGACTGGCGCGCAGCGCCGACTACGATCGCAGGCCGGTTCCCGCTGCCGGCAAGCGCGCCGCGCTGGTCGGCATGGCGATGACGGAAAAGCAGGGCGGATCCGACCTGCGCGCCAACAGCACGCGCGCAGCCGCGATCGGTGCAAGCGGGCCGGGGAATGCGTACCGGCTGACGGGCCACAAATGGTTCTGTTCCGCTCCCATGTCGGATGCGTTTCTCACCCTGGCCTATGTCGATGACCGGCTCTCCTGCTTCCTGGCGCCGCGCTGGCTGCCCGACGGCGGACGCAATGCGATCCTGTTGCAGCGCCTGAAGGACAAGCTCGGCAACCGCTCCAATGCATCGGCCGAGATCGAATATGACGGCGCCGTCGCCTACCTGGTCGGGGAAGAGGGACGCGGCGTTCCCGCCATCATAGAAATGGTGCACCACACCCGGCTTGACGCCGCCGTTTCCGCGGCCGGGGTCATGCGTCTTGCGCTCACCCAGGCGATCCATCACGCGACTCACCGGCGCGCCTTCCAGAGGCGGCTGATCGACCAGCCCTTGATGCTCAACCTGCTGGCCGATCTGTGCCTGGAATCGGAGGCTTCCACGCTGCTCGCCCTCCGCGTCGGCAAGGCGTTCGATGATGCCGAGGGCGCGGGCGGGCAGGATCGGCAGGACACCCGCGCCTTCGTCCGCATCGTCACCGCGCTGGCGAAGTTCTGGATTTGCCAGCGTGTGCCCGCCTTCGCCTTCGAATGCCTGCAATGCCTGGGCGGCAACGGTTATATCGAGGATTCGGTGATGCCGCGGCTCTATCGCGAAGCGCCGGTGAACGCGATCTGGGAAGGCTGCGGCAACGTGATGGTGCTGGACATCCTGCGCACGCTGGAGAAGGAGCCAGAGGCGCGCGAAGGGCTGCTGGCGGAACTCGACCTGGCGCGCGGCGCCGATGCCGATCTCGATTGTGCCATCGATGAACTGCGACAGGCGCTCCCGGTGGCCGCCGCTCATGAAAGCAGGGCGCGGCGCCTGGTCGGAGAAGCAGCGCAGGCGCTCCAGGCGGCGCTCCTCTTCCGCCATGGCGACGCTGCCGCCGCCTCCGCATTCTGCCGTTCCCGCCTGGGCGGGCGCGCCGCCGGCTACGGCATGCTGGCCGGGGACTGGCCGTTGGCCGGGATCGTCGCGCGCAACTGGCCGACCGGACCCGCCTAGATTCGCGGCCGGCTCCCCGCCGCCGCAATCATCCTGACAGAAACTGTCACGATGGCGCCAAACAACGCTGGCATGAAAAGCCCGGCTTTGCCATTCTGCCGACATGTCCAAGTCCGAACGATTGCTGGCCCTGCTGCAGGCTTTGCGCGCGCACCGCCGGCCGGTCAGCGCCGAGCGGCTGGCGGACGAGTTGAGCGTCTCGATCCGCACCATCTATCGCGACGTGGTATCGCTGAACGGGCAGGGCGCGACGATCGAGGGCGAGGCCGGCATCGGCTACGTGCTGCGCCCCGGCTTCCTGTTGCCGCCGCTGATGTTCGACGACGAGGAGATCGAGGCCCTGGTCCTCGGATCGCGCTGGGTCATGCAGCGCGGCGACAAGCCGCTGGCGAATGCCGCGCGCAACGCTCTGACCAAGATCGCCGCTGTGCTGCCGGAGGATCTGAAGGAGCGTGTGGAGCTTGCCGGCGTCGTGGTGGGGGCGAGCCGTGAGGCGATGCCGGAGCCGATCGACCTGACGCCGATCCGCCAGTCGATCCGCGAAGAACGCAAGGTGAAGATCGCCTACAGCGACGAGAAGGGCCAGAAATCGGAGCGGGTGATCTGGCCGATCGCCCTCGCCTTCTTCGATCGCGCGCGCGTAGTCGCGGCCTGGTGCGAGATGCGCGAGGATTTCCGCCACTTCCGCACCGACCGGATCGAAAAAGCGAAGCCCCTGAAGCAGCGCTATCCCAAGCGCCGCCGCGTCCTGCTCAAGGACTGGCGGATCACGCAGGGGATTCCGGAGCAGTTCTAGGCTGTCGCTGCCTGCCGAAAACTCGGCCGCCCGCACCAGGAATGCGATGCTCCCGATGGCGAAGTGTAGAGAAAATGACGGCCCGTGGCGAACCTCTCACCGGGTTCTCCGATGAGCGCGCGACAACCTCGGGGGGAGGGATCTGCTGTCGCGCCGTCGCCTGAAAGCGCGTCCGCCACGGGCCGGCGGCGGAACCTGTTGGCCGATCCCGCCGCCATTCGCGTGCATCGAAGTTCCTGTCAGGGCCCGAAGGCTCCGCCGCGCCAGCCAAAGAACAGGCTGACGATGAACAGCACCAGGAAGATGAAGAACAGTACCTGCGCGATGCCGGACGCGGTCGCCGCGATGCCGCCGAAACCGAAGATGCCGGCCACGATCGCAACGACCAGGAAGATCAGCGCCCAATACAACATGATGGACCTCCGTCCCGGTTCCCGCACGACATACGCCACTGGGGCGCGTTCCGCGCGGCATACCCAATGAACGGATGGCGTGGCGGGAGGGTTCCCGGTCACGCCCGCCTGGAGGTGCGGGACTTGGCCGTTTTCCGGGCCGGCGGCGCCAGCTCCGCATTGCCGTGGCGGTAGCGCAGCGGGATGGCGGCTTCGGCAGTGAGTACCCGGAACGTCAGGCTCTCCTGCAGATAGAGCCGTACCGTGTCGGCGCTGTGGCTCAGATAGCCGATCGAGAAATCCTCTCCGACCGTCAGCTCGAAATCGCCGCCGCGCATCGACACCACGATCGCGCCGTCGATCCCCGGCGTCCATACGGCAGGGCCGTTCAGCAGGCGCTTGACGTGGTCGTAGACCCGATAGCCGCCGCTGGTGGTGGTTTCCGTCAGCCCGGTATAGCAGCGCGGGCCGAGCGCAATGCCGTATGGCCCGGCAACGCCGGTGTTGCGCAGCTTGCCCAGCGCCTCGGCGACCACCTCGGGATAGCGCGCGTAGTCGTCGGTGAGGGCGAGTGCGCTCTCATGCGCCGCTTCGAGGATGCCGGTGATGTGCCCGGCTTCGAATCCGTTGAACACCGCCTGGTTCTCGGCGATCGCGATGGTGCGCGCCGCCTCGGTGACCGGCTTCAGGTCGGGGTCCAGTCCGCCCCGGCTGACGATCTCCAGTTCCCGGCGCGGCATTTCGAACGGCGCGCGCAGTTCGATCAGGGTCTGCACCCGCCGGCGGCGCGCTTCGACGCCCTGGCGAAGTTCCCGCTCGACCCGGTCGACCCGGCCGAGATTGATGCTGGAGGTCTGCCAGCCATGCGGACCGGAGAAATCCACCAGCCGGCGCGCCGCCAGGTTCATCTTGAGGGTCTGCCGGGCTTCCTCGTCGATCGCCTTCCATTCGCCCTCGGTCAGGGGCGCCAGGCCGCGCAGCAGGTGATTCATGGCGCCACCTCCTCCCTGCGCAGGTCACCGATGCCAAGGCACCCGTCCGAAGGATCCTGCGGTCCGGCTGCCTCCTCGGCTTCGGCTGCCTCCTCAGCCGCCGTGATGTCGCCTTCTTTGAACAGGTAGGTGCGAAGCTGGTCGTCTATGACGGGATCCTGGCGGCGCAGCCATTCCAGCACCATGGCGGCGTGCTCCTTCTCCTCGTCGCGGTTGTGACGGAGGACCGCCTTCAAGGTCTCATCGGTCGCCGCATCGATTCGCTGGTCGTACCAGTCGATCGCCTCCAGCTCTTCCATCAGCGACACCGTCGCGCGATGCCGGTCGATGGTGGCAGGGGACAGCTTCTCGGCGGCTTCGTGCAGGAATTCGCTGGACATTGGGGCCCCTCTCGTCGGCGGAACGCACTGCTCCCGCGGCGCGAGGCGCGGGTTGCAATCACGTAACGCCTGGAAGCCATCCTGGTTCCGCGCTCTGGAACGGCTTTTGACCGGGCCTGTTTACGTGGGGCGCCGGGCGCCCATTCGCGAGCGTCCGGGTCCCGCGAAAATCATTCCCAAAAACCCGAGTTATTGGTGGTACGCCATGGCTTTCACGCTTCCAAAACTGCCCTACGATTTCGGCGCACTCAGCCCGCACATGTCGGCGGACACCCTGAGACTTCATCACGACAAGCACCACAAGGCCTATGTCGACAAGCTCAACAAGGCGATCGAAGGGACGCCCTATGCCGAGCTGTCGCTGGGCGAAGTCATCCAGAAGAGCTGGCGAAAGGATGCGGGCGTCTTCAACAACGCCGCGCAGCACTGGAACCACTCGTTCTTCTGGCACTGCCTGACGCCCAGCGGCGGCGGCGAGCCGACCGGCGATCTGAAGCGCCAGATCGACAAGGATTTCGGCGGCTTCGCCGCGTTCCAGAAGGAATTCGCCGAGGCCGCCGCGAAACAGTTCGGCAGCGGCTGGGCGTGGCTCGCGCTCGACGGCGACAAGCTGAAGGTGGTGACCACCTCCAACGCCGAGCTGCCGATGCTGCATGGCCAGCAGGCGGTGCTGACCTGCGATGTATGGGAGCACGCCTATTATCTCGATTACCAGAACGAGCGGCCGAAATTCATCGATGTGTTCCTGAAGAGCCTGGCGAACTGGGCATATGCCGCGGAGCGTTTCGAGCTGCGCGGCGAAGGGGACGCCCTGTCGGCCCGCGACTACCAGTCGGCGCAGCATGCCTTCGCGAAGTCGGGCGCTGCGGAAGGCGGCGCTCGCCGTGCCGCGCAGGCGCTCGACACCGACGAAGGCGCGGAGCTGGAACAGGCGCGGCGGCGCAGCGGCAAGGGCCGCGCGTGAGTCGGGCAGCGCGGGTCGGCTGAACGCGGAATGAACGGCGGCGCCACAATCCCGCCACAATGCGTGCGCGCCGCCGTTCCGGAACAAAGCCTCACGCCAAGTTGATGCGATCCCGCCGGATCGCCGCGAAGCGCCTGTTTTCAACAGGCTAGAGCGGCTCGATCGGGGCTCGCACACGGACTTGTGGTTGGCCATGGCACGCACAGGAACCAAGATCGGACCGGCGTGTTCTAAGGGCACGCGATGGACAGGAATTGAAACGAGGAGAGTCGAGATGCGGGCCATGAAGACAATGACCATAGCCTCTGCGCTTGTGCTGGCTGTCGGCGTGTCGGCTTGCGGCACCACGCAGAGCGATCGCGCCTTGACCGGTGCGGGGCTGGGCGCGGGCGCGGGCGCGTTGGGCGGCGCGGCCCTGGGACATCCCCTCGCCGGCGCGCTGATCGGCGGCGCGGGCGGCGCGGCCGCGGGCGCGCTCACCAACCACAACGACGTCAATTTCGGCAAGCCGATCTGGAAGTGGGGCGACTAGCTCCACGCCGATCGCGTTCTGCCGATGCAGCGGCTGCCCGTTTCCCCTCGACGGGCAGCCGCTTTCATTTCACGTGCTTGCCGGCTCGTCTAGCCGCCCAGGAATTCGCCGACCGGATTGAGCGGCGGGATCTTGTCGCATGCGATCTTCGCAACGACCAGCAGCGGCACCGCCAGCAACAGGCCGACGGTCCCCCACATCCAGCCCCAGATCAGCAGCGCGGAAACCACCGCCACGGGGTTGAGCGTCAGGCGCCGCGCCAGGATCATGGGCGTAACCACATTTCCTTCCAGCGCGGCCAGCACGATGAAGCTCACCGGCGGAATGAGGGTGGGGCCGATCTCCTTGAAGCTCAGCAGCGCCACGATCGCGATGACGATGGCGGAAACGGTGTGGCCCAGGAACGGGATGTAGTTGAGCAGGCCAGCCATGGCGCCCCAGAGCAGCGGATTGGGCATGCCGGTCGCCATCATGGTCAGGCCCACGACCACACCGAAGCCGACATTGATCGCGCTGACCGTCAACAGGTAGTGCGACATGTCGCTCTGGAGCTGATGGGCGATCTCGACCGCCTGCTTTTTGGTGCGGAAGTCCGGCATGGCCGCCACCACCCGGCGCAGGAACGTGTCGCCCATCGCCAGCATGAAATAGAGCAGCACCAAGGTCGTCAGGCCGCCCATCGCGAAACGCGAGGTTTCGTTGAACAGCAACCCGCGCAGCGTGGTCTCCTGCACCACGGCCACCGGGGTGGCCGAGGATGGTGCGCCGCCCGCGCCGAGATTGTTGATCGCCTCCTCCGCGTTCTTCAGCTGCTTGGCCGGACCTTGCAGGAAATCGAGGCGATCGCTGAGCTGGCCGATGACGTGGGGCAGCCGGCGCAGCCAGCCGGCGGCCGGCTCCGACAGTGTGACCAGCCCGATCCCCAGCACGATCAGGAAGATGGCCACCACCAGCGCCGCGCCGGCCGGCGTCGGGATGCGAAAGCGCGCGAGGGCGAGCACCAGCGGCGTCAATACGAGATTGAGCACGACCGCCAGGACCAGCGGCACCACAATGGTCTGGGCGATGTACAGCGTATAGAGCACCAGGATGCCGGCGATGATTCCGAGAAAGACCGTCTGGACATTGATGGTGCGGCCGATCTGCTCCGCCGCGGCTTCGCCTGCACTCTGCGCTTCGGCTTGCGCGGGTGCGGCGGCTTGGGCCCGGTTTTCGGCGGCCTCGTTCGGTTTTCGACCAGGGGTCGCGTTCGCCATGACCTGCGCCGAGGTGGGAATGCGGCGATGCTCGCCGGTCGCCCGAACAACGCCCCGGGCGTCGGCTTGGTTCCCCGCCCGCATGGCCCGGCCATTCCTGGCGAAAGCTTGATTATGCCGGATGGCCCGATGGATAGTGCGCCGACCTGTGATGGAGGCCGCGCGCCGCCATGGCCAAGCACCTGCTGATCGTCGCCCACGTACCGTCGCCCAATACGCTCCGCCTGCGCGATGCGGTCGTCGCAGGCGCCACGCGGGCGGAGATCGCGGGCGTGGAGGTGCGTCCGCTGACGCCGTTCGAGGCGCGCGCCGACGATGTGCTGTGGTCCGATGCAATCCTCCTCGGCACCACGGAGAACCTCGGCTACATGAGCGGCGCGCTCAAGGATTTCTTCGACCGCACGTATTATCCCTGCCTGGATCGCACCGAAGGCCTGCCCTACGCGCTCTATATCCGCGGCCGCCACGACGGCACCGGCACGCGGCGCGGGGTCGAAACCATCGTCACCGGCTTGCGCTGGCGCGCCGTGCAGGCGCCGCTGATCCTGCGCGGCGACTGGCAGGAAACGTTCGTCGCGCAATGCGAGGAGCTCGGCATGTCGATGGCGGCGAGCCTCGAGGCCGGCATCATCTAGCGCAAGGGT